>JBKEAJ010000068.1:0-6306 GCA_047972135.1 Bacteroidales bacterium
ACACCAAAGGTCGTTACTGTTACTCCTGCAATCCTCTCACAATCAATCGCCGACGTAACAATACGTGAGGCTTCGCTCAGTTTCCCCCACAGCTTTTCCAAATCCCAAATGCGCCCTCCAGAATAATGTGGGTCTTCGTCGGTTTCGTTGGGCATGGCGTGTGAGGCAACAATTTGTCCATTAACATCCATAGCAATAACTCGAACATTGGTTGCTCCACAGTCTAAAACAATAGCTATATCTTTTTGAATCATAAGTAGTTTAGTAAAACGGAATATGGCTCAGAGCATCCGAAAACACTCTAAGCCAATATGTTGATTATTTAACTTCTTAAATGCCGTAAAGTGAGCCATAGGTGGCACACGCTCTATAGTCCGAACCTTCTTTGTCCTCGCCAAACGAAGCCCATGCACTCGGACGGAATATATCATCCGAAGAAACATTGTGCATATTTACAGGAATACGCAACATCGATGCAAGCGTAATCAAATCCGCTCCGATATGTCCATAGCTGATTGCTCCATGATTTGCTCCCCAGTTTGCCATTACAGAATAAACATCCTTGAATGCCCCCTCGCCATTAGTGCGTGGAACAAACCATGTGGTAGGCCATGTAGGGTCGGTACGCTCATTAAGCACAGTATGTATTTCGTCGGGCAATTCTACCGTCCAGCCCTCAGCAATCTGCAACACAGGTCCTATCCCCTTCACAAGGTTAACACGGCTCATCGTTACAGGCATCTGCCCTGCTGTTTTGAAACACGACGAAAAGCCGCCGCCTCTAAAGTATTCCCTGTTGGCAGGAGGCCACTGTGTATTGTCAAGACATCTTTTTGCCTCTTCTTCCGATATTTCCCAAAAGGGTTTCATCACAGGATTACCATCCCAATCTCGTTGTTGTGCCGTAGCATCAAGAGTTGTTGAACCCGAGTTTATCAAGTGAATAATTCCATTTTCTGCTAAGCCTGATAAGGAGTGCCCCGTTACCCTCTGAACTGCATTGGGACTCCAATAGGTGCGAACATCCGAAAATATCTGAGATGTGTTGCTCAACAAATGACCAAATAGCATTGCAACACCATTCAAACTGTCATTCTCAGTTGCAAGAACAAAGGATTGACGAATACCATTCCAGTCAAACGAGGAATTTAACATAGCCTCCGCAAAGTCGGCATTCGGCTGATAATCAGTCCACTGACGCTGACCCTGAAAACCGCCCAAAATAGCATTGCGACCGAGACCTTCCTCACGGTAGCCTCGTTCAACGAGCTTGTGATTGCCAATCATCATATCGCGACAAATCAAAGTCATCTTAACTACCGTCTCCCACTCATGCTGCTTGCGAGTATCGTCTGCCTTAACCTCAGGCTTATTGCGGTCTGCTCCCTCCTTGCAATTTTCTTTTGTCCACGCTAAGGCTCTTTCAAATTCTTCTTGGTCGTAGATACCCTCGTCAATACGGCGAAGTATCTCCGCCGAATCCACAAACTCCGTACGAATGCCCAAATAATCTTGGAAAAAATTTGTGTCAACCATCGAACCTGCAATTCCCATAGAACTGTAGCCTATCGACAAATAAGACTTCCCTTTCATTTGAGCTACTGCCAATGCTGCTTTGGTAAATCGTAAAATCTTCTCACTCACCTCTGCGGGAATACTAGTATCGCCAGCATCTTGAACATCTCTACCGTATATGCCAAAGGTAGGCAAGCCCTTTTGAGTATAGCCTGCCAATGCCGCCGCCAAATAAACCGCTCCCGGACGCTCAGTGCCGTTGAAACCCCAAACAGCCTTTGGCAACAATGGGTCGGTGTCCATAACCTCCGTACCATAGCACCAACACGGAGTAACCGTGAGCGATACGCCAACTCCCTCTTGCCTAAACTTTTCAGCACACATAGCAGCCTCTGCCACTCCGCCTATACAAGTGTCGGCAATGACACACTCTACATGCTCCCCACTCGGAAAACGCAAGGTGCTGCCAATTAAATGTGCTGCCGCCTTCGCCAAATCCATAACCTGAGTTTCGAGAGACTCCCTAACTCCTCTTTCTCGCCCGTCAATCACAGGACGAATGCCTACTTTGGGTAAATTACCAATTAATCGCTTAGCCATATTCTATTTTTAAGATAATAATCAATTTCTCTTAGCGCAAAGTTGATTAAAATTTAACACTGAACAAATGCCTAGATTTATTATTTTTGTATCTGTTTCTAACATTCGGATATTAAAATTATTAGATATTGGACAATACAATGTTGAATCGTTTAGACGTTTAAGGTTTAAAAATGCTATATGCCGTACGCTTTAGGCTATAAGCAAACAGCCGATAAACGAACGTCATTGCGAGGAGCTTGCGACGAAGCAATCTCCTACAACAAAGAACAGATTGCCACCCTATCGCTCGCAATGACGGCAGCATATGGACGAAATGTAGGGGCAGACCTGCGTGTCTGTCCGTCTGTCAGTCCGAATATCTGAAAATCCGAGCATCCATAAAGAAATGAACAACACACACATACCACTTCTGAAAGGCGACCCATCAGACCTCGCCCAAATATTCCCAAAATACGAGGTAAACCTGCTTTGCTGCCGTTATTGGTGGCTAGAAAATTGGGAGTTTCGAGACTTGTCATTCCCTTTTTGGCGTATCTATCACAATAATTTCGAGGGAGCAAGTATAATCTATAAAGAACAAAAAATATCTATTACCCCCGACAAGCTGATATTAATAGCCCCAAACACCTCCTACTCTACCCGACTTTACAATCATAAAATACCACAAACAGGATACCTCTTAAAAGGTGGCAGGGTAGACCAAACAAACGCCGACGAAAAATCCCAGCTACTACACCTATTTATCCATTTCAACCTAGGCGTGCCATACGACTACGCCAATATGGGAATTTACTCTGTCCCGATTAATGAAGAGCTTTGTAAAATGCTTTCTCTCATAAAAGAACATCTATGTCTTGAAGCATCACGGTTTAACTTTAATTCCACCATCGCCGTCAACTCAGTGATAAGTCAACTGCTGTCAACTCTACCAAAGTCAGGGTGGCAACTCGCAAGTAAGGACTACCGCATCCTTCAAGCTATTCATTACATTGAGGAACACCCAAACGACATTTTGAAAAACCCTCAACTCGCACGCATTGCATCCATGTCTACAAATGCTTTTATACGCCTGTTTACCCAAGAAACCGGCATTTCTCCACAAAAATACGTCAAAGGAAAACGCATCGACAAAGCGTGCATCCTGCTTCACCACTCAAATATGTCGATAGACGAAGTCGCCGCAGCTTGTGGCTTTGCCGACCGCTACCATTTCTCCAGAAGCTTCAAACAAATAACAAACCATTCGCCAGCAATGTATAAAAAAGGTGGGCAGATGATGGGATGATTTTGCTAGTCGGACAGCTCCAAGATTTGCTCTAGTTTACAAATCAAGAGTTTCCGCCGTTCCTTGGCTGTGAATGGGTTAATATGACACTCTATTATTTCGTTTTGGGATAGATGAAATAGTATTTCTTTACACATTTCTTTCAAGAATAGGCGAACATCCTTTTTTGCTTTATCTACATCGCTAATCAAATCCCGATTATTATCAATGACATATATAATGTCCTCAAAATCATGACTTGTTCTTGGGTCTCTGCCTCTATTTTTAAAGGCTTCCCATTTAGTTGCAAGAAATAAACTTACAGGCAGGATTCTAATCTTATGATTACCAATCAGAATGGGAAATGCTTTTTCAAATCCGGGCTTGAGCCACCTATTTGTAGGACATAGAGGAGTATGTTCATAAGGAATAAAATCAATTAGAACATCATCATAAATAAATCAACACATTACCGCTTTGCCAGAAGACGGATATATACCCCTAGATGCCAATATCTTACGTAATCGCTCAATCTGACTATAAGTACTGACCTGTACAGATATATCAATATCTTTTGTTGGTCTTGGTTGCTCTGCCCCTTCGTCAGTAACATATAAACTGACTACTGCACCTCCGACATAAATAACTTCATCATTTAAATCCCCCAATGCTAAGGCTACCTTTTCAACTATTTGTAGATTTATCGTACTGTTTTTAAGCATTATCTATTCGTTCTTTAATAATATCAAATGCTAAATTATATTCCCTAACCTTGCCAACTCGCAAAGCATCTAGCAATGCCATTAATTCATAATATCTCTCATCTTTAAGGCAGGCTTCCGGAATATTAGGATGTAAAGATTCTATCATTTGTCCTCTCTCATTGCCCTCTGCATACGCCCAAACATATTTTTCTTCACTCATCAATAATCCGTTTAATGGAGGTGCAGAATGAGCCGTTGCAATACCTCTAACAACTGCTCCCGCTTGTTGAGGAAATACATACTTGAACCCGTATTTTAAGAAATCCAACAAGGCCATCTTCATTAGAGTTTTTTTATCGTAGCTTATTAAGCCCGCAAGCATAGAGCGATTTATACTCTCGCTTACTTCGCCAGCACTTATACATAGCTCATAAGATAAATCTTTCATGTACCATGACTGTCGTCCCTTGACTGCAATCTTTAATAGTATCGCTATGTCATGTGGTCGCATTCCATTATGCTTCTTCATCTGACATTCCGTTTATTAAGTTGATTATTATTTGCAAAAGTAACAATTATATTCTTTATTTGCAAATCGCGAATTGCAAAGCTGAAGATAAACACGTATTTTTGTCAAAAAGAAAATATAATGAATACAAAGTTAACTCTGACAATAGAAAAAGAGGTCATCAAAATTGCAAAAGAATATGCAAAAGAATGAAAATCAAAGAAAAAGCACTTTCCCCTAAAGTTCAAAAATTAAGAGGAATCATTAAACCCGATAACAGCCTTGACTACAAACAGATTCTGACCGAAGAACTTTCAAAAAAATATGATGTATAAACTTTTTGTAGATTCCGACGTTGTAATTGACTTTTTTACCAACCGAGAACCTCACGCAAATCCGGCAAGTGAACTTTTTGAACTTAGCGAACAGGAAGGGCTAGATGCCATTATAACCCGAAATATAAAAGATTACAGAAATTCTTCGATTGCAGTTATGACACCTTTGATTTTTTTGAAAATGAAAGAAAAAAACGAGAGCGAATATAGTCAAAACCAAGATTAATTCCCAAGCAACCAATTAAATACATTCAGATGCTTAACACCGCTGCGCTCTTGAATGAATGAGTCGGTGGTGAGTATGACTTTGGGATAATTATCTTTGATTTTTTCGAGAGCTCCAAACTCCCTTTCAACAGTAGTTTCCTTAGCAATTTCCCAAGCCACTTGATAATATTCGATGTCGCCTGTTGGGGTTTTGCAAACAAAATCAACTTCGCTGTTGCGAGCTGTGCCTGTCCAAATTTTATTACCTCTACGCAAAAGCTCCAAATACACAACATTTTCGAGAATATGTCCCCTGTCGGCAATACGTTCTTTGCCTACCAGAATATTAAGCAAACCTACATCAACCAGATAGTATTTTTCTTGCGTAGCCAACAGTTTAGACAGATATTCCTGACGCTTTGTATAATTTCTCTAAGGCAAAGGTAAGCAGTAAATCATTAAAACTTGTCAATCTTGCAAGTTTTAATGATTGAATCATGCTTCCCTAATGCCAATATCTATACATTCAAATCAGCATACCAATAGTGGTAGGTCTGTTGTGTGCCATCGTCAATATTAACAGTGTTGGATACTTTAAAAGGTTTTCCCAATGAATAAGGAACAGGCCTCTGAAATATCGCTCCGTCGAAGCAAAAGGTGTGATACTCACCATTCTCCCCACATTTGTCAAGGTCGGCAGGTAAATTATCTACAAACTCCCTGTCGATAATACGTCCGACGTACTGCTCTCCCAAGCGGTCTGCCATCGTTGTTACAACAATAGTTTTCAGCCCTGATTCCAGAAATTCATCCATCACCTCGTCTGAGGACTTGTCCCATAGCGGCTCCACCACTTCAATACCGTACGGTTTCAACTGCTTCTCACGGTAGGAACGAACATCATGCAGAAATATGTCGCCAAAAATAAAATACCCCACTCCCTGCGATTTAAAATGCTCTACCGCCTTTCGCATTGCATCTTCATAGCCTGCCATCTCGCCATCGGGAGAAAGCTCCAAGACGTAAAGCGGAATACCTATGCTGTCGGCTTGCTTGCGGAGTAAATCAATGGGAATGCCGTGCATCGACGAACGACTATTAGCTGCATTAACGGTTGTCAATAAGGATATTACATCATACTCAACTGAATTCAACACCTTGTGTAGAGCA
>JBKEAJ010000069.1:0-1846 GCA_047972135.1 Bacteroidales bacterium
TAAAAACCAAGCCCGACGAGCCGGTATTCGAAATGCGTGAGGTGGAGCTGGGAACTAAAATCGGCGAGACCTATAACATCCAAAGCGGATTAGAAAGCGGCGAGGAAATAGTAACAAACGGAACTTTCACAATCGATGCAGCAGCACAACTGCAAGGCAAAAAATCGATGATGAGCAGAGGCGATAAGTCAATGTCGGAACACGAAGGAATGAACAATATGGAAGGGCAAATGAACGAGGTGAGATATGAAGTGTCAAGCACATTTCAAAAACAACTAAAATCAGTATTCGACAAGTATATTAGCATGAAAGACGGGCTGACAGAGGACAATGCTGACGTGGCTCAAGCAAATGCAAAAAAAATGCTGACAGAACTGAAAAATGTGGATATGAAACTTCTGAAAGATAAAGCCCATATGCACTGGATGACACTTGAAAAAGGTATAAAAGACAATGCTCAAATGCTGAGTGCAAGCAGCGACTTGGAAAAACAACGCAAATATTTTAAAGCTCTTTCGGGCAGCCTTGTAAAAGCCGTAAAAGCATTCGGCATAAATCAAAAGGTGTACAGTCAGTTTTGTCCGATGGCAGACGACAACAAGGGCGCTTACTGGCTAAGTACAGAGGAACAAATCCGCAATCCCTACTTTGGTGCAAAAATGTCGAAATGTGGCGAGGTAAAAGAAGAAATAGAGTAGCGATGGATAAAAGCAAAGCAAGAACCACCAAAACAGACAGCCAAATACGATATGCGTATTTGGCTGTCTGTTCGGCTCTCCCCCAAAAGCATAACTTATTAGGTTTTTTTGGTTACGGAGGTCTGAGATAATACTTTTCATTCTTCCTTATTCAACATATCTGAACCATTACCTTTATTAGGGGATTGGGTGGATTAGGCTTCAAATAAGTCTACCAGATTTTCTGCTAATTGCCCTTGATATGTTAACTCATACTTTTCATCAAATCCATAAATATCAAGATAATCTAGTGCCATGTCTCTTATCTTTTCCATCGCACACTCTGATATTTCAATAATCACAGAGCCCTTGTTTTTAGATAATGTACTTATAGATATTGTCTGTGAGGCTACTAATTTTTGCATAAAATCATGCTGTTCTCTATTCATCTTTATTATTGGCATAATTTCATTGCTTTTTTAGTAGATGTAGGATTAATTGATATAACTCTTCCTGTTTCTGGATTAATAACGACTTCTGCTTTCATTCCAATAAACCTTTGTGAAGACCTACCCATGTTGTCAACTTTTATATCTCCCACTTTAAGTGGATTTTTGACAACATCAAGGATGTTTGCTGGGGATACACCTCTACTTATTGCCCGATTAACTCCATGCACCGTAAATCCTGTCACTTTTATCCCGCTAATAGTTACAACATCTAACCCAAACGGGTCAATTTCGGTGTTGCTATCAAAAACATATCCGTAAAGGTTCGGATTATTCCCTGCAAGCCCAATCGGGTCTTGAGATATATACGTTCCCGTATCTGGAGAATACCAGCGAAAACGGTTATATGCCAGTTGTACATCCTCATCCCACGTCTGACCTTGAAACAAAAAACTTAAGAACATTTTATCACCCTCAAAGCTACGTACTTTTCCTTAAATTTCCAATCTTCTCGACCATCACTTTTGTTCCCTATTCGTCGTATGGGTGCGCCTATTAAAAATACAATCGTGATGTTCTAGCATACTTAAATGAGCAACTCAGTCAAAAGCGTAAGTTGCTTATTTGCAAATATAATGCTTTTTATTTATCGCTATTCAACATTTCAGAACCATTACCGAAATCAGAACGATTACATTAATCAAAAAGCTCTCTGTCTAA
>JBKEAJ010000070.1:0-15408 GCA_047972135.1 Bacteroidales bacterium
CGTTGGCAACCGAGAGCGACCGGCATGTAGTGGCCATCGTTGATGGCGCAGGCTGGCATACTATGGATACGGCAATACCTTTCTCAAATCTCACTTTGATTAAGCTACCCGCCTATTCCCCAGAGCTGAACCCGATGGAGCAAGTTTGGCAATGGCTCAGACAACACTGTCTTTCCAACCGAGTATTCGATTGCTACGAGCAAATTGTTGAGCAAGTATCCCGAGCCTGGAATACCTTCATTGAGGATACTGGTCGGGTTCAATCTCTGTTCTCCAGAGACTGGATAAATCTGACCAGATAGTTAATCAAATTGGTATAACACCCAAAATTTAGAGGTTTGTAGCCATATTTTGAAAACGTTGCACTGCTCATACCATGCCCTCGGCAAAGCTCAGGGACAAGTGTACCTGCTTCAGCTTGCTTGAGAATGTTCATGATTTGGGGGACTACCGTATTGAAAATACTCCTCGTAAGCTACACGGCAGGTTTCCATTGCAATACATGCGTTGTCATCCAGTTTACGAACTGTGTCAAGCAACTTTAACTTTGCGCGAATGATCTTTTTGTTGAAAAGTACTTCGCTCCCCCCCCTAAACACAACTGGAAAATGTTTTCAGCGAAGTCAATATCAAGAATTGTTTGTTGCATGACGAACGCTCTCACAAATGAGCACACAAATCCACTATGACCCAAGTGACACTCTTGATTGAGCGTCCATCACATCTGACTTAGCACATATACTGGTACTAAACAACGATCTCCCGATATACATCAATGTCACTTGATTCAACCACATTGGGTAGAATCAATTGAATAAATTTTTTAAATTCCTCCTTCTCACAATGTTCATCAAATGCTTCGATATCGGAGAACTTCTCTATCACAGTTATGATTCTAGGATTCTCATGACACACATTCAATTCATATCTAATACATCCTTCTTCCATACGAGTATTTCGAACCAGTGAGCATAATGCTGCAACCAGCTTTTCTTCCTTTCCTAATTTGGCGAGAAAACGGGCAATACACACCACTCGCTTACGGTTAATACTATAGTACGTCATAGAACCTCCTAAGCTATAAAACATTAGAACCTGTAACCAACAGAAACAGCGTATGTCAGAGCATCGGTACTGTTCATATGTTTACTATACTCAACAGCACCATCAATAACTAAATGTTTCCTTATATTAAACTCTAGCCCAATTCCACCAGCAAAATTATCATCATCAAGTTTAGACGAAGCCTTATTAGATCTACGCTCTAGCGAATAAGAGGCATACCCAACAGTTGCATAAGCACTGACGACATTATTAAAACGATACACCGGTCCTACATGAAAACTTGTGTAATCATACTCATTTCGCCCGCTTTCAGTGATCCCTTCTCCCCCATAAGAGTAACTCTTTGAGTCATCAGATACTAATGTAGAACTAGCGATAAAGCCGATTTTCCCAGCCCCTTCATATCTGTACTTTACGGTATAACCATTTAAGTTCCCCCCTACGCCGGATAGATCCGTTTGCGCATAACCAAACATAACTGAATGGTCGGCAGAATAGGCTGAAGGTATTAGAGATAATCCAGTAACAAAAGCTGCAACACAGACTTTTCTATATTTCATTTTAACGCCCTCACGTAACATATGGTGTGGTGTTCTTTTTGAGATTTTTGTGGTCACGCTCACAACGTAACCTAACATAAACGTAAACCAATTACGTATACGTGCATAACTTTAACACAAGTAGCATAGGGGCTAAAACAAAACGTTATTAAATAATAATTAATAATTTAAAGTTTTATCAACTATATGGATTGGCGACAAAAGCCCCAGTAATTTAATTATATTGAAGCTTAATTATAATTCTTCCACTATAATTACCAGGCTCAACTTCTCCGTTTAACGCTACCATTTGAGCAACCATAGATGCATCATATTTTTTTGCACTAACATCTAAAAAAGATGACAAATCAGTACTTCCATTAACGTTAACTGCACCACCGCCATGACTCCAAATCAATTTTGCCGCAACGGAACCGAGGGACGACGACTTAGTCACACCCTCATTTTTCAATCTTAAATAGCCGCGATAACCATCAACAGCATCCCCTTCAACGGTTATTGAAATGTCCTTAAATACTGCCTCAGACTCAGAGCAGTCAATTACAATAGGAATTGTCGTTCTCCTAGCATCCCCAGAGCTAAGTTGATCAGCACTCCAGTGACCAAGATCAACCTCCATACTACTATCCATACCCACAGTACATGTGTTTTCTGAGATATCTAATGAAATATTCATGCTCACTGACGTTGTCTTCTTTGCAGCTGCTTGGGATATGGACAGCAAACTAAAAATAAGGATAATTACTATTATTCTCATAAGAAAACTCTCAGTCGTAAGTCACTTTAAAAGTAAGCATTGCAGTCACATGACCTGTTAGCACAAGGGAATTGCGAAAACGAACCGGCAACACACCAAACTCAATACTATTTTTCTTATAGTCTATTCCGTAGCTTCGCTCAAGGTTAATAGCACTGCCTTTGCCAACACCACCTATCACATCACTACCATCTTCCCAAGTAATCCTAAAACCTATACCGTCTTGACTTGAAGCAATTATTCCATCGGATAATCCCCCTTCTTTCCCTCCTTTCCCGCTGAAAGACAACGTAGCCGAATTAAGTTTGTCTTTGTCTGCACCACAAATCTTGAGGCTTTTAAAAATCTTTTGCACTCCGCCGGATGAATCCCCTAAATAATAAGAAATATCTCCGGCTTTTACTTGTCCAAAATCAACATCATTACGACCATCAACCCACACAGCAGTGCATGTTGTCGACGCTACACGAACCTTAATATTCACATTTTTCACCGGCGTCACTTGTTGAATATCCTCCTTGAATCTTGAACTCCTAGCAACACTAGAAGGAAAGGTATAGACACCCGGCGAAACATTGCCTGCAACAATTTTCACCTTCACACCACTCACTCCAAAACGAGCCTCACTCCAATATGGACCTCCTTTTCCACCAGCCTGCATTACACTTCTATCGCAATCAGCCCACCTCCACGGGTGGTCTACAACTTTTTCACACCTAACAAGTTTCCCTCCCTCCCAGAAGGCATCAACACGCGTCTTACTCGTCTTATCTTTATAAGTAAGTTTTCCGTCCGAAAAAGTTACTTTAATACCGTTTTGTTCTTTCGAACGACTCAGATTACACGGATAGGTAGGAGGAGTAAACCCAATACAAATCAATGCGTTTTTATTTAAATAGTTCGCGCTCGAATCATATCCCAGATCAGGAACCCCCTTAATAACTGTCTGATTAGGCGTCACATCAATAATTGTTTCGCCCGCAATAACTTTTCCACCTAAAAAAAACAGAAAGCACACACAATAACTACATAGCTGCAGAGATTTCATACAACTGCTTCCCTCCAAAGTCATTTATAGCCTCCACACTCACAACGGCCTTTGCCGCTGGTATGTCTATATCCACAACATGTACCCTTGAAAATGGCGCCAACCTACTGATCTGGTTATCATTCCCTACATTCACAAATTCACCGTCATACAATATTCCGCTCACCGCAAAATAAAATGGAGTAGGGTTTTCCAAATACATGTTTAATCCATCTTTTACGAGTCTAATTTTCTGCTCTGCGTTATTCCGTTGTTCTTTAACAGAACTAGGTCGGTATATGAGTTTCACTTGAATGTTCATCGCAAGAGCTAATGAACTACCTCCTTCACTGGCCTCTGGCACAGGTGGTACTTCCTGGACATTAATCCAAAACAATGACTCTCGATCTTTCGGCAAATTGTTATTGACTTCCATAATTCTAACAACTTGCTTTTGCTTCCCCTCAACTTTAAAGAAAGAAGGGCTTGGAATTAGATACACATCTTTATCATTATCTCTAAAATTACTGACCCATATCTGTCCACCATATGTCACATTAGACTCATTAGACACCTCCACAGAAACATTATTACTATCTTCATCATATATAAATCTTGTACCATTCAAAGTAAATGCAGCATTTACTTGAAAAGTAAGCACCAACAAACCAAACCACAACCACACGCTTTTAATTTTATTCACAACGAACCTCTTGCACTCTCTCCAAATTAACCTTAACATCTGTTAAATCAACATTACATGTAGCTTCCTTTGCTCCCTCTACAATACTAATTCGTTTAGGTTTACTCCTTAGCGACATTAACACTACACCGTTATTTGCAACGAAACCAGCACTATATCCGTCGTCAGTCACCACTTTTCCTCCAGCGCTTATTGCATCGCCTTGCTTATCTAATACACGTAGAATATAACGCTGAATATTCTCATAACCAAACTCTCTATATATTAGTGCTTTCTCCGTAGGAACAATCCTGTAGGAGGTATGAAGTAACTCAATATCACGTGGTACATTTTCCATATCAATACTGACATCATTACGGGAGTAATCACTCAAATACAAAGCAGTTACACCGTTTGCATTAGTTGGGCCTGAATTACCGAACTGAACGCCCTTAATATTAGGAATCTTAATAAGGGCAACCGTATCACCCAGTTCCTTAGTAAAAACGATCCCTGTCGGTCTAGTTACAACAATTGAACCTGAGGCACTACCCGATAAAGTGGAATGTTCATTCCCTTTAGCCAATGTTACATTCGTCTGGACACTATCAAATCCATATCCAACGTTTGCAGTCACGTTCTTTCCATCAGCCGACATATTTGTATTTACACTGTAACTAAGCTGCTCGTCAGATGCAGAAACTCCCACATTGTAAGATGGGCTACCACCATTGCTATAACCAAATCCAGTTGTTCCGTAATGTGCAACACCGCCTACATTAAAAGGTATACTTATCCCAACTGATAACGAGTAGTCAGGTTCTTTATACTCCATGACCTTGTTATAAGCAGCATTTATATTCAACGATATTCCATTTGACGTTGACGTATTGGCAGATAAGTTAATCCCGATATCATTAGAATTTGTGTTTCTATATGTCTGAAACCATGCAGAAGAACTTATATAGAATCCGTCAAAACGATGAGACAACATAGCCTCATAACGTTCCTTTTTATCTCTATGTAATGGTTGAACGATACTACCAAAATCAACAAAGTCTACATAATCATCATCCTGATATCGATAAGCCAACAATTGTATATCGGTAGCATCTCCAACCAACTTAGAATACTTAATACTAAAACTCTTTCCTAGTAGATCTTCATTGTCTACATACTTAGCCCTAGCCATATTTCCACTTAAGAACACGGCTCCGTATTTACCCAAATTGCTCGTTATTCCAACACCAAAACTCTGATAATTTCTATGTAAAATGCTTGCAATACTTAATGTGCTGAAAGAAAAACCGTAATCTAATGAGCCAAAAATGAAAGGTTCGTTTTTAAAATAGGGGCTATCAAGCACCGAACTTTTTCTACCAATTGCGAAATTATAGTTATAACTTCCAGACCTGAGCAATGTCGGCAATGTTGCGACCGCTTGTTTGGAGACTTTCTTATTACCCGACGAGTCTTCAACTACTACGGTCAAATCACCATTACCAGACGGATTGATATCGTTTATAGAGTATGGTCCAGGCGGGACTACTTTAGAAAAAACAACATTACCATCTTGTGAAACCGTAATTCTAGACGTTGACTGAGCGACACCACTGACAACTGGAGCATATCCCCTAACTTCCCATGGTTTCATATTCAGATTAGACCTAGCGGATACACCATAAAAGCTAAAATCAGGGAACAACTCATTAACCGTATTTGTTTTACCAACAATTACGTCACCTCCAATAGAACTCACAGCTCTACTTAACACCACATCCTGCGTGGAAAATTTATCATTACCAACACCATTAGATAAACTAAAATTACTTGTAAGAACCCATTCTCCAACATTTACATTACCATTAAAACTACTAAATACGGAAGATTTGTCATCTTGACTATTCTTCAAGAAATTTGCGTAATACGTTAATTTCCCTCCTGACACCCCGTAATCCCACAGAGATTCATCATTATCTTCTAGTTGGTATGCTTGTGGAATACTTATGCGCACCGATTGCGTATTGAAGTCGAAACGCACTCCGGTACTAACCTCACGTCCCATCTCATAGCATTGGTTATTCTGAGAATAAAAATCACTATAGTAATCTAGGTTTATGTTAACACCCAAGTTACTTATCCACTCTTCCGACAAACATAATACGCCGTTATCTTCCTCAGCCTCCGAAATAACAAGCTCTCTTCTCCCAATATTTGCACTATTATAAAATACGTCAACAAAGTACTTCCCTCTTGGAGCCTCTTTAGTCTTTCTAAAAACAGGAGGTACGCTTGAAACACCTTGGAGGAATCCATAATTAAGCTCAGACGCAGAGACCGTACTTACAATACAGAAACTGATATACAAAAAAGTGCAAAGCGTTGGGCTATGATTTTTATTAAACATAATAGAATCATCGGACGTGAAGATAAAAACTGAGTGTTTGCATACAAACACTCAGCAGAAAACCACGATATTTTATTCGTACGTGACCAAGTAAGTCGCACTAGTAGCGAATGCTCCGGGTTTTTTACCTGCTATTAATTTTATTTTAAACGGCATAGCACCGGCCTTAGAAATCAAGTTTGCCCGGCTAAATGTAGCTACGGGGTTATCGATAGTAATATTTTTACTCTTGTTGCCATTTTCACTATAATCAGAACTCAGCAGTGCATACGCATCTTTGGCAGCACTATCCCCTGCAGCCTGATTTCCCAGCCCAGCCTTATTTAGAGAACTGCTGACCCATGTAACCGAACTACTCTCCACAGCACCAGCAGCACCAGCAGCACCAAGGTCACATGGAGTGCCAGCAACAGGTCGTAGCACAAATTGCACATCATCACCGGTACCATTTGCAGCAACAGTACCAAGATAGATATTATCGACCTTGGCTCCGCTCACTGCAGCCTCAATGTCACACGTAATCTTAGACACAGAACCAGTAAAATTAATCGTGCCACTGTTATCACCCGCTAAAACGCCAGTAGTCATAAACAACGCAACCGCAGATACTGTAACCGACCTTTTCATCAACTTTCTCATTTCCATTTACCTCTGAAAATTGCAAATCCAAATTTATTGTTATTTCTCTACCGAGCACCATTTGATGCTGAATTGTAAAGAAACGTCATGATTCTGACTTCACTTAAACCACATTTGAACGTCAATTTAATTATTTTGAACGTAAAAATGCCTAGTCAATGTGACTTTTCTCCCGGTCCCATCACCGACTAAATAACTGATCCTATTTGTGCTACACCTTGCAGAACCCTTGTGGCGCAAGAGTTTCCGAACATGTGCTTTTGAAGTCCAGCTCACCACGCTTGGCGTTTTAACTGCGTCAAGTTACTAATTGGCGACGATATCGGTGGCTTCAAAATCTCAGAAAACGCCAAGTGATTTCGGCACTGTGAAGATCTGGACCTCAAACCTGTCAGCCCAAACCTCATTGGTAAGGTTGAGCGCTCAGGATAAACAAGGAGCTCACTATATAAATGGGAAGAACGTGGATTTAGGAAGCGCACATAGCGAAAATGAGATCCCAATTTTGATGTCAGCCAAGGTTTGGGGTGGGATCTCACACATTACCAGCTAATAAAATCTCCTTTAAATCACTATACATGCAACCAATGTATGTAATCGGAGTCGTCTCGCGGGTTTGTTTCCTTTTCTCCTCATCACAATAAATCCATCTTGCTATTGTGATGAGCGGGTACGGGTACGGGTACGGGTACGGATACGACTATTACCTCAATGTTAAACACAAACGACTATTTCCGTGCATCTGATCGCGGTGAATACAACCTGGCGTACCCAAAAAACGCACATTAACTATAATTTAAATTTAGAAACCAAAAGCTCTAAACTTTGAGCCAAGCAGGCCAACTCACCACTAGCAGTTGCAGTCTTTTCTGCTCCGTTAGTCACTCGCTCGGATACACTTTTGACAGTTCTAATGCCCTGAGTAATTCGGGTCGTTGCAATACTCTGTTCTGTTGATGCTGATGCAGTCCTTGCATTCATGTCTAAAAGATGTTCTACCGACTGAGTGATATCCTTGAATGAATCAACGACCTCATCTCCTTTAGCCATTGCTAATTCTGCCTGTATTTTATTTGCTTTTATTCTTACAACCGCCCTACTAGCTTTCTCTTGCAAAATACTGATTAGCGATTTGACGCTTTCTGTTGATTCTTGGGTACGAATGGACAAATTCCGTACCTCTTCTGATACAACAGCAAACCCACGCCCTTGCTCTCCCGCTCTCGCGGCCTCTATTGCAGCATTGAGTGCCAAAAGGTTTGTTTGTGCTGCGACCTCCTCTATAACTTCTATCACTCCTGATACAGACTGTACTTCTTCTCTAACGGCTTCCACATCGTCTGCTGTCTGCACAATTTCTTCCATCAAATTAAAAATTGTTGTACGACTTTCTGACACTAGTCTTTGTCCTGTATTGGAAGCAATTTGCGCTTCTTTAGCTTCCGTGGTTGCTCTTTCCGCATTACTTACAACTTCTTTTATTGCTGACGACATTTGCCCCAAAGCTATAACAACCTGTTCAACTTCCACATCTTGCCTAGCGATCCCCTCCTTTGCTTTATTCGTAATATCTAACAAATTTTCTGATGAACGCGAAATCTGCCTTGAATTACTCGCAATTTCAATCACAATAGATCTGAGCCCTATAACCATTTTCTCTAAAGCACTCATCAATTGACCAACTTCATCTTTCGATTGCATTGATAACGGTACATTCCTTTCAAGGTTTCCATCGGCAATATCAGTAGCTAACTTTCCCGCGCTTTGAATCGGAGGAACCACGATTTTTACTATAAACCAAACAGAAATGATACTAAAAAGTACAGCAAAAAAACCAAGAGATAACGACTTTACAACTGTTTTATGTTTCAATTCTTGTAACTTATTTTTTTGAACAGATTGTATACTCTCGGCAATATCCATAACCATTTTAGTGCGTTCCATCATTTTTTCTTTTATCAAACCTTCTTTTCTCTCTAAATCAAGCAATTTATAATACATCGAACTATACTCATCCAACTTCCCATTAACATCCTTTAGTTTTTTCTCGGAAAGTAATGTAGATAAACCAACAATACTATTCTTAATATTGTTTACGGCGTTAGGTAACGTTTCTCTAAAAGTCAAATCTCCAGACATAAAGTACTTCATTTCCGATAACTGAGCTTCTAAAATCCAATTAACTATTTTGTTAGCAACTTCGATTCTGCTAATTAATCGGTCGACTTCTGGTACAATAGCTTCATTACTAGAATGTAAAAAAGAAACTGTATCATTACGAAAGTCACCTTGAATTTCTAGCAGAAGGACTTCAGATTCTACTCCATATTGTTTTAATTTTTTGTAGGATTCATCGTACATACTAGCCATATTGACAAACTGGGAAAACAAGCTTTCGTAAGCAGCTATTTGTCCCTCTAATTCTAGAACTTTGTTACGGTCACCCCTTTCATCTAATCTTCCTTTAAGATCATAACTGTAAGATAGTATTTTTTTTATCAACAGATTGATATTTTCAATATATTCCACGGAATGTCTTGCATCATAGTTCTGTTCCATTACCCTCATGGATAAGACATTCTTAACTATATAGCTGGCTTCATTAGATTTATCGATTCTATCAGCAATAACAGACTGAGCACTAAAACAAAAGTACACTAATATCAGCATAAACGACAGCAACACAAAAAATGAGCTGTGTAACTTAACTCTAATAGGCAAGTTTAGAAACCGAGATAATATTTTTCCCATCATACACCCCTATTTATAATACACATTCATCCGTTTATAGCGGACGTTTGGAGATTCACCGCATCTTTTTCTGTATTTGAACGAGAGAAAACATAACCATATTTGGCTATGTGATGTGTATCAATATATATTAAAGAAGATGCCAGCAGACTACATACATCTATACAACACGTTAGAGAACTATACCTACGCCCCCCTATTTTAACCCCCCCTCCGTGCACAATATTTCCCTTAGAAACAACATCAGCTCCCAGTTCCTTTAACACGTGCCAATCTTCATTTATAAAGGTATTTCCTATATACCAATCGATGCCCAAATCCTTATTTAAGACATCCATAATATAATGACATATATACAAATACACACAAAAATTACTTGCATATCCACTAACACTGAATAATGTATATCCGTTTAGTTGTTTCTTAATTTCATGTGCAGATACAGTTCCCTTTAAGCACTTTAGAAAATCAATAATTTTCCTAGTTTTGTTTATAACGAGAACTAAATGCCCCACTATTTCCTCTGCTTTATTATAAAACTTCAAAACAACAGATGTTCCCTCTCCATCGTCACCTGCTATATATATAAGTTTATGAAGAGCGCCCTCCTGATTAACGTTTATCCCGTATGCGTCAAACGTAAAATCCATTAGCCTTCTGTCATCAGTAAAACTCCGAATATTATCGTGTATTATACAAAACATTTTTGGTTTTGCATTATCATAAAATTTGTCGACTAAACGTGGGGATCTATTAAATCTAGTTTTCAATTTCTCTATTCCCTCCTCAGGAATAGTAACTGACCTTTGATGCAAACTTTTTGACGTTACATTCATAGACAATTTTCTGATAATGCGTATTTGGTTTTTTAATGTGGGAGCATTGACACCTCGTTCCCATCGGCTAATAGTTCCTGCATCCAACGCGCGATGACTTAATTCAAGAACAGCGAGAAGTTGAGCCAATTCTTCTTGACTAAGTGAATTTCGTTGCCTGTAATTCTTTATTAAAGTACTAAATTTCATTCACTGTTCTCCTGATAATAGCTTTAAACATAGGCACTTTTATACATTTTATACACCTATGTGCCTAATGGTTCATCAAACGACCATGCAATAATGATTAATAATCACATAAAATCAAACCTTTTATAGATAGATTACTTCGCATAAAAATTGAGGCCTTTTAGAAGATCCCCCTCTGTATTGGCATCCCGGTCGCAGCAGTCAGAGCGAAGGCGAAATAACTCACAGCTTTTCTCCGGTGTCACCAGCCATATGAGCACCATTGATGATAACTGTGTAGCACACCGCTATCTTGCTTGACTTGGGGTGGGGACCTGTCAAAAGCCGGGGAAATCTCATCAAGAGATTGGTACTAATTCTTGTTCTTGGGGAAAGGTCGGAACCAGTAGTTAGTGAGAACATGGATAAAAAGTAATACGCTTGTCGATAGCCAACTACAACTCACTGTTTTTTTTACGATAAAAGGTATAAATAGTGATTCTCCAGATATGCTTATTGTTGTAGCTATTATGACGATACCAACTAAGGAAGCTGCGAATTAGGTAGCTTGCTTCCCCCTGCAGGACGTCGAAAAATATCTTTTCGACGTCCTGAAACTCAATTTTCCCGTTTTCAGCCAAAAATCGTCTCTACCCAGCTGATTTAGGCCCTGTTTCAGGCCGGTTTCCCCATTTTAGGTAGAGTTCGCCTGTGCCCGTATCAATTGGTCAACTCGAAACAAGTTCGCCAGGGTGAATAACAACGCCAGCTGACTGTCATTTTTAGCCAACCCCTTGTACCTGGCTTTGACGAAACCAAACTGACATTTAACTATCCGAAATGGATGTTCAACCTTGGCTCGGATACTCGCTTTCAGGTATTCGTAACGGATGGTCAGCTTGTTCTTGCGCGGGTGTTTCTTCAACGCATTCACCTTGCCGGGGCGCCCGGCGATAAACCGCGCTGACATGATTCAACTCCTCACGCTTTTCGGCCCCCTAATAGCCGGCATCCGCTGAGATAAATTCTTCATCGCCATGCAGTACTTGCCAACCTGATTGAGATCGTGCTCGTTGCCCGCCGTAGTTACTAGGCTGTGGGTCAGGCCACTTTTGGCGTCCACCCCGATGTGAGCTTTCATGCCGAAATACCACTGGTTACCTTTCTTGGCCTGGTGCATATCTTCATCACGGGTGTTGTTTTTGGTGGAGCTGGGTGCTTGGATTATCGTCGCATCCACCAGTGTCCCCTGGGTCATCAGAACGCCACACTCAGCCAGCCATTGATTAACGGTGCTGAAGATTTTGCGCGCCAATTTATGCTGCTCCAGCAAATGTCGGAAATTCATGATAGTGGTGCGGTCTGGAATGGCTTTGTCCAGTGACAGCCGGGCAAATTGGCGCATGGAGGCGATTTCATAGAGGGCATCCTCCATGGCCTCATCGCTCAGGTTGTACCATTGCTGCACGCAGTGGATGCGCAGCATGGTTTCCAGCGGATAAGGCCTGCGACCGTTACTGGCCTTGGGATACACAGGTTCGATGACGCCAAGTAATTTGTTCCAAGGAAGCAAGTCGTCCATCCTGCCAAGGAAGACTTCCTTGCGGGTCTGACGACGTTTACTGGAAAACTCACAGTCGGCAAAAGTCAGTTGTTGGCTCATCCGGTTTCTCATTCCTGGTTCAGGTCACAACACCAAGATCTCACATTCGGGACTTATTCGCACCTTTCCTAAATTTTGAAGACCACATCCGATTATTCAGTAGATGACCGAACTAGGCATAAAAGAACGTGAATGAGGAGATATGCTCTTCCATTGGAATGGGAATAAAATTAATATGTTTAGTGCCTTAGGAGGTTAGATTATTCGTGTAGTATTAGTTCCAAAGGTTACTTCAACCTTACTTGTGGGTTTTGTGCTGTATAATTCGCTAGCCGTTTGTGATTTGTGAGATGAAACGACATCATTTACAAACGGCCACTTGACAGTGCTAGGTGTTATTTTGCGTTTTTGTTTTTTTGGATACAGATCGCACGCTGAATCCAACTATAGAATGCCGTTGGTTATTAGACAAGAAGGAGAACAGTAACGTAATCGACGCGTTATTAGCCAGTAATTCCAGTGTATTGACAACCCCAGAGGTGCTCACACCGGTGATGGTAAAAGTGTTGAATACGCATCATCTTTGGTACCAGCCAGCGTTATGGTTATCGGATAACACCGGCTCGGTCGAGTACAAGTCAGTGGCTGTTTGAGAAGCGGACTAGCATATCTGACTACGCAAGGAATAGGGGAAGATACCCCACGAGCACAATAAGCGAGGAATGGTTCCCGTTTCAAGTCATTTCTAGGTGAAATGTAGGTAGAGTGTTAAGTAAAACGGCGAGTACTGTTTGTCAGTGTTGGCTGTCTGTAGTGATGATGGTACTGGGTTGCTCAATCCTCCTTAATATTTAAATATCTTTAGACTGCAACGTTGTAAGTGTTGTAGTTGAACATAAGTTCTAATGGTTTTATGGATACTATGGGCGTTCGATCTCGTCAAATTTTTCATTATTTCAGTGTAAAGTTACATGGTTTTCTGCGGTTGTTCTGCCAAGCGCTTGTTCAACGTTTGGCCAAACTGGCGACGGCGCAAAAACTATATTTGCTAGCGCTGTTTGGCTTATTTTACTACGAACACCACCCAGCTTTAACCACGTTGCTGACAATTAGTGCTCTTATTATTGAGTCATGGCCCCTGTGCGCCCGCTTGTGGCTTTCTCTGGCTGGTAAAATGATAACCCTGATATTTTACGCCATCATCGTCAATTTCTCGCTAGCCAGCAGTAGTTCTGTCGTTAACGAAGTCACAGGGGTATCAACAACCCATTTTAATTACACTCATAACTTTGCCTTACTGTTGGAATTGCCTACTTGGATAGTGATCATCAGTTGTATTGCGCTACTACTGTTACAAATGCTGCTGCCTGTCTATATTGTGGGACTAATTTTGCTCAAACTGGTGGGATTTACTGATACCAAATGGCGAATCAAATATGCTTATCCGGTCAGTACAGCCCTAGTCAGATTGATGTTATCTTTTTTGGTGTTGTATCATCTGATGTTACTAGTCGACATTGATCAATTTATAGATAACCATTTTCGAGTTAATGAGCAGGGTGCCAGCTTTTCCTTCAACGGTCAGTTTGAACCGATTGTAGATGACCGTTTTGTTTCAGACAGTTCTGAACTTAAGGATGAATTGGCTGCCTACACCAGAGTCACGACAGGTTACCACCTATGGATTAGACAACTGGTAGCTGATTTTGCCTTCGGTATGGAGGCTGATAGTCGTACCCGCTGTAAGAAAGCCACCATTGCACATGGTGTAGAATTGAACGATTACGAGTTGTTGCAGATTTCGCCGGATCCTAATGCTAACTATGGATACCGTTTTGAGGTGATTCCCTGTATCTCTGTGGTTTTTCCACAACCTTGCGCAGAAACCGCCGTGGACAAAAATAACAACGTAGAGGGAGTGGTAAAGTCCCCCTCTAACAAGGTACCATGAATGTTCTTTTACTCTTGGGGATCAGTTTGGATATCGAAAATTATTGTACGTTAAGGCTATTTTTTGACCTCTCGACCTTAGCTGGTTTCAGCCGACGAAACTTACCGGTATCCGGTTGCTTTTCCAGATGTAATCGCCTGTCGGATTGGTATGCTTCCAGTCTAACAGTGGAAAATGCGGCAGTAACTGCTAGATTTAAAAGCCGATATGGCAAACATATCGACCTGCATTAATAGAACTCGGAATTTTTAGTTGTTTCAGCTCAATAATTCTCTTTTCAGTTTAGTTATATTACAAAAATATTCATTAACTTTCAGGTGATTGCCATCTTCATTTGCATTTCTTACCATGCACATAGAACAAATGCTTTTAAGGTCACATTGCATACATTTTGGGAAATCTTTCTTTTTTAATTGTCTTAACGATTTTATTTTTTCAGAAAATTGCCAAATATTTTTTAATGATTCATCTAAAATATGACCTAAAACACAATCCTGCCAGCCTGCACAAGGGTAAACATTTCCGTTCTCAGCAATACAAAGTGATAAATTACATATAGAACACACTGGATCCTCTGGGGAAACATGACTTCCATGAACAAACTCGCCTCTCAATTTATCAAGATAGTTCTCATCCTTCAAGGCGTTCACCGGCAAAATACAGCAGAACTGTATTACACACCTGCTGTCGATGGCGACGCGCACCGATAAAGGTATTCTTTTGGCCGAAGAGTTATACCAATTTGATTAACTATCTGGTCAGATTTATCCAGTCTCTGGAGAACAGAGATTGAACCCGACCAGTATCCTCAATGAAGGTATTCCAGGCTCGGGATACTTGCTCAACAATTTGCTCGTAGCAATCGAATACTCGGTTGGAAAGACAGTGTTGTCTGAGCCATTGCCAAACTTGCTCCATCGGGTTCAGCTCTGGGGAATAGGCGGGTAGCTTAATCAAAGTGA
>JBKEAJ010000071.1:0-28143 GCA_047972135.1 Bacteroidales bacterium
AGTTTTGAGAACTCAAAAGAGCTTCAAAAGGTCGATTTTAAGGCAAAATACAATGTTAATTATATCAAAATCAGCACTTTTTCAGAAGTTAATAATCGTAAATGGGCAGCCAGTGCAGAATTATCGTTTTTCTGAACACCCTATAAACACTGCGTTTCATGGTCATAATATTCAGAATATCCTCCAAGTTACACTTTGTAAGTTACACTTTGTAAGTTACATTTTGTAAGTTACACTTTGTTACTTATCTTTGTAGCAAAAATGGATAATAACAAATATAATCCGTTCTCTGTAAGCGCTTATCGTGGTGCAGAATACTTCTGCGACAGAGACGAGGAGACAGAACGTATAATCAGCAATCTTGAGAACGGCATATCGACAACCGTCGTGTCTATTCGCCGCATAGGTAAAACGGGGCTGATACACCACGTGTTGCATCAGCTTCCCACGGGGTGGCAGGGGGTATATATAGACATATTAGAAACTGAGGACATGAATCAGTTTCTGAACCTGCTGGCGACATCTCTAATCAAGACCTTCCCCGAAAAGACAAGTATAGGCAAGCGTTTTTGGGAATTTCTAAAGTCCTTACGCCCGACAATAAGTTACGACGCTTTGACTGGTGCGCCTCAGGCTTCATTTGAGAGTCAACAAAAGGAGGTAGAAATAAACATTGAATCGATATTCCAATACTTAGAGAAATTGAAATACCGCATAGTTATTGCCATCGACGAGTTTCAGCAAATCACCTCTTATCCAGAGAAAAATGTTGACGCATGGCTACGCACACGCATACAGCGGCTAAAAAACATCTGTTTTATTTTCTCGGGCAGTCAGCAACATCTAATTACAGAGTTATTTACGTCCCCCAAGCGACCATTCTTCAGAAGCACACAAATGCTTAAATTGGAGAAGATAGACAAGACCGTGTATGCTAAGTTTATATGCAGTTTGTTTAAGCGTCATAATAAAAAGATAGCTCTAAAAACTGCAAAGAACATGGTAGACTGGGCAAATACGCACACTTTCTACGTACAATTATTGGCAAACCGCACATTCTCGGCAACGGAAGCAGCAGCAGGCGAAGAAACGTGGAAAGAGCAGGCACATTTACTTTTAAAAGAGCAGGAGATGGTTTTTTTCTCACAGCGCAACATGCTCACAAAACCACAGTGGAACCTACTGAAAGCCTTAGCTCACGAGGGCATAGCCTATCAACCTACAGGTAAGGATTTTTTAGACAGGTATAAACTAGGCACTTCTGCCACCGTTTTGCGCTCGCTCTCGACATTATTAAAATATGAGCTAGCGTATGAAGAATACGATGCCGATGGCAAGTCATATTACAGCGTGTACGATGTATTTATGCAACGTTGGGCAGAGACCTCGTTATCAATCTAAGGTTGGGACTCTCAACTAAACCTCAACCTTAGTATCCTCTGAGGCTTTACTATCCTTATCGTCAGGCATACCCCACGGGCGTTTACCGAATATTTTTTCTAGGTCTTCTGCCATTATGACCTCACGCTCAAGAAGTAAATCTGCGAGCTGGTTGTGCTTTTCTTTATTTTCGCTCAACAGCTTCTTCGCTCTACTGTATTGCTCGTTAATCAGGATATTTATTTCATCATCAATCACTTCGGCAGTACGTTCGCTATAAGGCTTTGTGAAGGACATATCCGAATTTGTAGAATCATAGTAACTCACATTTCCCACCTTATTACTCATGCCAAATACGCTCACCATCATCGAAGCCATTTTGGTTGTTCTTTCAAGGTCGTTTTGCGCACCCGACGATATGTCATCAGTAAATAGCTCTTCGGCGGCACGCCCTCCTAGCAATGAACACATTTGGTCAAGTAGTTGATTACGAGTTTGCAATGAACGTTCTTCGGGCAGATACCAAGCAGCTCCGAGCGATTTCCCTCTGGGCACAATAGTAACTTTCACCAAAGGGTGGGCATGTTCGAGCAGCCAACTACAAGAGGCATGTCCTGCTTCATGCAGTGCGATACGTCTTTTCTCGTCGGCAGTTATAATTCTGTTTCGTTTTTCAAGACCACCTACAATTCTATCGACAGCATCCATAAAATCTTGTCGTTCCACTTCATTTTTTCCTCTACGAGCAGCGATAAGAGCCGACTCATTACAAGCATTTGCAATATCGGCACCGGAAAATCCCGGAGTTTGTTTTGCAAGAAACGAAACATCCAAATCGGCAGCACACTTAATATCTCTGAGGTGAACTTTAAAAATCTCCTCACGCTCGTTAAGGTCGGGTAAGTCAACATGTATTTGCCTGTCGAAACGTCCGGCTCTGAGAAGTGCATTATCAAGCACATCTACACGGTTAGTTGCTGCAAGAACGATGATACCTGAGTTTGTTTCAAAGCCGTCCATTTCCGTAAGTAGCTGATTTAGAGTATTTTCCCTCTCGTCATTGCCCCCCATACTCGGACGAGAGCCGCGCGCACGCCCAACAGCATCAATTTCATCAATAAAAACTATACAAGGAGCTTTTTCCTTTGCTTGTCTGAATAGGTCTCTTACCCGAGAGGCACCGACACCTACAAACATTTCCACAAAATCTGAACCCGACATAGAGAAGAAGGGTACATTCGCCTCGCCTGCCATGGCTTTTGCGAGCAGGGTTTTCCCTGTTCCCGGAGGACCTACAAGCAATGCACCTTTAGGGATTTTCCCTCCTATTTTAGTATATTTATCGGGAGTTTTTAAAAACTCGACAATCTCTTCGACTTCTTCTTTTGCCTCGGCAAGTCCTGCAACATCTTTAAAAGACATTTTGACTTTTGATTCAGGGTCAAATATTTTGGCTTGCGATTTACCGACACTGAATATACCTCCACCGCCGCCACCTGCGCCACCACGCGACATGCTGCGCATAATATACAAGAACAACAGCAGAGGGAGTCCAATCATAAGCACATAGTAGAATATATTGCCGTAGTAATCTGTTACGGTGTCATACTCCAAAGATATTTCAGCTGTACCTTCTGGCAATGCTTCGTTTATCTTTACGATTTGGTCGCTAAATGTTTGAACTGAGCCTATTTGATATTCAAAATGTGGTCCTTTATCGGCGGGATTACTATTTTGCAAATCAAATTCTTTTTTATATCCCTCTACACTAGTTGGTTTAAGGGTGATATATGCTTTTTCGATACGTCCTTTTTCGACAAGGATTTTTTCGATATCCCCATTTTTCGCCATTTTCTCTATACCTACAATAGTTGTTTTGGCAGGGCTATGTCCGGTAGAAAAATACTGAATTGCAAAAATTCCAAGTATTATCAATCCGTATATCCAATAGGTATTAAAAGGCGACCTTTTCCGTCTGTTCGGCATCAAGGGCCTCCTATTGTTTTGCGGTCTATTTATGTTATTATTATTGTTATTGTTGTCCATCTGATTATTTTACATTAATTTTCCAAATACACTTTTATTCTATTCCTCCTCAAGGCTAGTTATTTCGGCATCTGCCCACAGTCCTTCAAGGTTATAAAATCCTCTAGTTTCCTCTCTGAACACGTGTACAATTACACTTCCATAACTGATTAATACCCATTGTCCTTGCTGTTCACCTTCGGTTCTGAGTGGTATTTCACCTATTTCGTCTTTCACATTCTTCTCAACAGAGCCTGCAATAGCCGCCACTTGAGTGTTTGAATTACCTTGACAAATAATAAAGTTAGTATATTCGCTATGATTAAGCTTTTGAAAATCAATCATAGTAATTTTCTGACCTTTATTCTTTCTTATTCCTTCAATTATTGAGTCTATCAATTTTTTATCGTCATTCACGTCTAAATGTTTTATCTTTGCAAAGATAAATAAAATCGGCATCTAAAAGGTATTAAATCCTGCATATATGCCATCAAGTAAAAAATAGCAATATATGGACAATATAATTGGCAGGAACATAATCACCTTAGCCGAAGTAGACTCGACCAACAACTATGCCAACCAACTGGAAGATGACAAAAGCACACATGGCACTGTCATTTTGGCAGATTCTCAGATTGATGGGCGAGGTCAAAGGGGCAATGTATGGGAAAGTGAGGCGGGCAAGAACCTCATTCTCTCGGTCATACTAAAGCACAAAGGTCTTGCTGCACAAGAACATTTTATGCTCAATATTTTTTGTTCTTTGTCCATCTGCCATACTGTTCAGGAATTTACGGGTGAAGAGTGCTGCATAAAGTGGCCTAATGATATTTATCTATTGAACAACAAGATATGCGGTATTCTGATAGAAAACACCATCAATGGTTCTAACATCAGCAAAAGCATTATTGGCATTGGGTTAAACGTTAATCAAGCACGTTTTTCCAAAGACATTCCAAATCCCACTTCCATCTATACTGAGAGTGGCACAGAAACACCTGTCAAGAAGGTTTTCGAGCTACTTATAGAAAACCTGAATCGTTTTTATCGGACACTGGCAGACAAAGAATACAAATACCTGCATGATGCCTATTTGTCGAAGCTCTATCGCATTGGAGAGACACATCAATTTATCGACAAGACCGGACGGGCAAGGAAGTTCAAGGGGGAGATAATCGGTATCAACGACTTAGGTCAATTGCAAATATTGGATTCCAAGGGCAAACTAAGGGAGTTTAATTTTAAAGAAGTAGAATTTGTTATTTAGGTTTTTTCAGTTCGCGAAGCTCCTCCATTTGTTTATTAGCAAATATAAATTCTTTTAGTGCTTGGTTGTCGGAGTCGAAGATATCTACACCTTCACCACGCCAAGCTATTTCGCCTTTATTAAGGAATACTATACGCTCACCTATTTCCACCACGGAGTTCATGTCGTGAGTATTGATAACCGTTGTAATGCCAAAGTCATGTGTAATTTCCAATAGTAGCTCGTCTATTTTCTTAGAGGTTTGCGGGTCTAGTCCCGAATTAGGTTCATCACAAAATAGATATTGCGGATTCAGGGCGATTGCACGGGCTATGGCAACACGTTTCTGCATACCTCCACTAATCTCTGCGGGCAATGATTTTGCAGCATCTACGCCCACTCTATCCAGGCAGAAGTCGACTCTTTTTTGCATTTCTGCCTTAGACATTTTAGAAAACATTTCGAGGGGGAATCTAACATTATCTTCGACGTTGACAGAGTCAAAAAGCGCCCCACCTTGAAACACCATTCCCAATTCTTTTCTCAGATTTTTCTTTTCCTTGAGACTCATGGCTATAAAGTCATCGTCTCCATAGCATATACTTCCTGAATCGGGTTCTATAAGTCCTATCAAAGACTTCACAAGCACTGTTTTTCCCGATCCGCTCTGTCCAATTATAAGGTTAATTTTAGCATCTTGAAACACACAGCTAATATTTTTTAAAACGTGCTTGTCGCCAAATGATTTATTTAAATTTTCGACTTTTATCATGTCATCAATAATAATGTTAAGATGAGGTCTGCAATAATAATCAACATCATAGAATTTACAACTGCCTGAGTACTAGCATTGCCCACTTCAACCGAGCCTCCTTTTACGTAGTATCCAAAATAGGAAGACACAGTAACAATAATCAGCGAATAGACTACCGTTTTTATAAAAGAGAATGTTACGTAATAAGGGTTGAACAGATATCTAATTCCATCCACATAGTCAGAAATAGTAATCGCCCCTGTCAGTGGTCCAATTACAAGTCCGCCAAACAGTCCCATTATTATACTCAACGCGTTGAACAGCGGGAACATAAACACCACAGCAACGACTTTGGGTAATATCAAGTGAGCAATAGAGTTCACGCCCATAACTTCGAGAGCATCTATTTGCTCTGTAACTCTCATAGTTCCAATCTGAGAGGTTATATATGAGCCTATTTTACCTGCAAGGAGCAGTCCTAAAATTGTTGAAGAGAACTCTAACAATATGCTATCACGGGCAGCAAGACCTATCAACGCTTTAGGAAGAAATTCGTTATCGAGATTATATGCCATCTGCATTGTCAGCACACCTCCTGAGAAAGCTGATATCATCACAACCAACCAAAGAGAGCGCATTCCTAGACTTTCAACTTCCGTCCATACCTGTTTACCGAAAAACTTAAAATTAAGAGGTTTTGCGAATAAGTCTTTGAGCATCAAAAAATACTGTCCTATTATTTCCAGAATCTTCAGCATAATCAAATTTTACATTGATAATATTACTCTGGCAAATATACGATTAATCTTGCTTAATCTCAGTTTATCACAGCATCTTAGCCCTAATACTCAAAAAAAACGCTATTTTTGGGCATTAAGAATAAAAAATATTATCATGGATAACAATTTTGCAGTAATCATGGCAGGGGGTATAGGCAGCAGATTTTGGCCTCTCAGTCGGCAGAAACGACCAAAACAATTTTTAGACGTACTCGGCACGAACGAGACTTTTATACAAATGACATTCAGGAGGTTGACAAGTATTTGTCCGGCAGAGAACATATATGTTGTTACCAGCGAGCTATATAAAGATTTAACGCAAGAGCAGCTACCCGAGCTATCACCTGAACAGATATTACTTGAACCTGCAAGGAGAAACACAGCTCCGTGTATTGCTTATGCTTCTGCAATAATTGAAAGGATAAACCCTAATGCCAACATTATAGTATCTCCGGCAGATCATCTAATTTTAAAGGAAGGCGAGTTTAGCAAACAACTGCGTAACGGTATTGATATAATTAGCAAGAGTGATGCAATCCTTACCATTGGCATTACGCCGTCGCGACCAGAAACTGGTTACGGATATATACAAGTAGGTGAAAAAGTCGACACCTTGGGTATAGACAACGACTACAAAGTAAAAACCTTTATAGAAAAGCCTAACGAAGAGATGGCAAAAAAGCTTGTTGACTTAGGAGACTTCTATTGGAACTCTGGCATTTTCCTATGGAACTTGAGAACCATACAATCAGCTTTTAATGAGCATCTCCCCGAGATTTACGAATTATTTAAATCTCTTCCTAAGAATACTAAAGATATCAACGAGCAACAACTAAATGAGGTTTACTCGGCGTGTACGAATATATCTATCGACTATGGAGTTATGGAGAAAGCTCACAATGTCAGAGTTATATGTTGCGATATCGGTTGGAGCGACTTAGGCACATGGGGGGCTCTATACCTAACAAAGGAAGAAAACGAGAATAATAACATACGAGGAAAAGAGGTACATATTTCCAACACCAGAAATTGTGTATTCCGGGGGCAGGAAGATAAGGCCTATATTCTTGACAATCTTGACGGCTATATCATTGCAGATACCGAGGACGTTTTGTTGATTTGCAAGAGGGAAAACGAAAAGGACTTAAAACAGTTCATGTCAAAGCTTGAGGACAGCAGTGGAGACAAGTATCTTTAAATATAAACTCTTAGAGATAATTTAATCTCTGATAAGTTCATCTCTAAGAGAGCTTCTAACACACCTGAATCCGATATAAGCACGGGTTGTGTCTTGATATTCGTAGTCACGAGTGTACACTCTGATAAAATCTTTAGAATCTTTCCAAGAGCCTCCTCTTACGACTTTTCTTCTCATTGCGGGAGGGTCACCGGGCTTAGCATCATAAGTAACTGTCGGGTTTAGGTCGTTAATAAAAGCCATAGACACTTCGGAGTAAGCATCCTCCGTCCATTCGGCAACATTCCCTGCCATGTCATATATTCCGTATCCATTGGGGTCATATGATGCGACCGACACTGTGGTTGCACCCTGGTCAGAATCTGCAATATAGTTTCCCCGCATCGGTTTAAAGTTAGCAAGGAGGCAGCCATTGCAGTTTCTGGCATAATATGCTCCCCATGGGTATATTGCACCTTCGAGACCACCTCGGGCAGCGTATTCCCATTCGGCTTCGGTAGGTAGTCTATAATCGAAAATTCCGTTTTGACCTTTATTTTCCAGGTAGTCGTTCATATACTGAGTCCTCCAGTGGCAAAATGCTTTTGCTTGTTTCCACGTAATTCCGACAACGGGATATTCATCAAATCCGGGGTGAGAGAAATAATTAACCGTCATGGGTTCGTTATACGAATATTCATAATCACGCACCCAGCATAGAGTATCAGGATATACGTACACATGTTCCTTCCTAACGAAGTCCTTACGTCCACTAACGGGGACGGTTTCTCCATCAGCATTTACGAAGCTCCCATTATAGGCTTTGGTTTTGTAGTCGTAGGTTCTGGATACTTTTGCCGCTTGTCTGTAATCAATCCAGTAGTATGAATAATTAAGGGCTCTAGGATCTATTGTCAGACCTTCTGAGGACAATCTATCGTAAACATTGTAGCACATAGGCTCTAATGCCTGCATTATTTCGGGTTCGTTTAAATCCAGCTCTACGTCAAAATTAATCTTTGGGGGTTCTATTGGGTTGCCTGCTTCATCTTCAGTTATAAGAAATTCGGGGAATGACTCGCCAAGAGTCTCACGTGCAGACTTATCTTTAACATATTCAATAAACTGCTTGTACTCGGAGTTTGTTATTTCTGTTTCGTCAATCCAAAAAGCATCAACGGAGACTTGCTTCAGTCCTCTCATCTGAGCCAGAGGTTCTTCGTCGTTCTGTCCCATCTTATAGCTACCTCTAGGCACGAAGTTCATACCATATGGTATAGGTTCAAACCACTGTCTGCTCTTTCGCTGTCCAACAAGTTCGTAATCTCGCTTCGCATCTTCTTTCAGTTTCATGAAGCCACAAGAAGTAAGTATTATTGTTGATGTCAGTATGCAACAAATCCTAATCATAAAATGACTATCCGTTAAACAATAAATAAGTGAGCGAGAGGCAGGTAAGTAATATAGTAGAAAATATAAAGAGGTCTTTGAGAATACCTATTAGTATTCCCAAAGATCTTGCTCATAGTTGAAGAGTTTTGTTTCAATCTCTTCTGATTCGCGCATAGCGTCCTGTCCAGACTTATAGTCCCAGACATATCTATCAAGAGCCGAAGCTTCTTTTACAATGTACGAGCTAAAGTATCTATTTATAAACAAGTCATCATAAGAAAATGGTGCAGCCTGATTGTCCTCGTTAAAGACTTCACTACGAGCTAGCAATGCACGAGCTTCGGGATAATGAATCCAGCACACCAATGTTCTTTGAATATTTTCGGGGGTTTCTTCTGCGCCATCTCTGTAAAATTCTCTTATAGGGCAAATTCCCACGACTCTACATCTAAACATTGATGTTCTTTTATCAAGATACCACACCTCTTTAATCATATACTGATAAATTTCGTCGGTACGAGCTGCTCCCTCGATAGTTACTCTTTCGGTCTCTCCGGTTTCAAAATTTGTTTTTTCAATCACTTGAGAACCTGATCCGAGCTGAGCATTAACTTCGTCCAAGGTCATAGGTTTCTTAAAGTCATCTCCTGAAGTACGCGCATCGTAAGCAATAAGTTCTCCCGTTTTTATGCCGTTGAGAATAACATTAATCAAGCTGTTGCGACCTTCGGTTCTTTCCAGAGGGAAATATAGGCGTTGATTCATTTTCTCTCTAACGTCAATAATTCTCCAGAACGTTCTTCTCCAACGTATATCAGCCTCACTCACAGATGGTAATGGCAAAGGCACTCTTTCTTTAATACTTTCATTTTGAAATTGTTGCTCCATTGCCTGAGCTTTAACTTCCGTTTTCCCGAGAAAGCACATAGGCAAAGCCAATAATATTATCAATCCAAATCTGTTCATAAACAAAATATTTATTTTCTACTGTACACTAATACAAAGTGCAACAATCACTCCAAAATATATAACTCAATATTTAGAGTGATTATTGCATTTGGCATCTAATTCATCTTAAAACTGATTGGTGGCAGAGGTCTTGTAGTCCCGTCGCCACCTTTCGCAAAGATGTTGTCAATATACACAACATCGCCACGACTCAAGCTATTAAACTGTGACTTCATCTCGGCAGTGAACCTATTGTTATTACTTTGCCATGTATTTGAGAAACCACTTTTAGTGATACTCACATTAAAGCCTGTAATAGTAAACTTCAAGTCAAAGTCAAAATCTTTCAATACTGCAAGGATACCATCTTGGACAGCAAATTCTGCTTTTGCTATCGTTCCTCCTTGTCTATTTGCCACCATCGGCACGGGATCTGGCACTTTTTTCACTCTAAATGGCATAGAGCCGAGACTAAAAGAAGACCCGTTTATATTTGCATTAACGCTAATTTTTGTTTTCGTTGCATTAACATCCAATGATTCTGGGAATACAACCCATCCTGCTCCTTGTCTTTCAGCTTTCATATTAGTAAAGCTAGGATGTATATCGTTTGCACTGACACCTCCCCCAGATATTGAAATAGGATTAGGGACTCCCATATACAGTACATTCATCTTAGTAGGAGAAATTGTAGCAGATGGAGCAACAACAGTATATTCAAAATCGAAGCCGTAGTTTTCAACACCTTTAGGACCCGTGATAGCAAGGTTTCCTGACTGCTTCACTAGTCCTACACCCGTTGCAGTTGTTCTAAACTTACCTACACCACCTTCAACGGGTACAGCCCTACTGCCGATAGTTATTGTAGGTGCTCTCGTTTCATCGACTGCCGAAAGATAAATATCCGCCTCGAAAGTTTGTCCTTGAAGCAGGATTTTACTATTCGTAGATACCTTAGCTGCCAGAGTGTTAAATTTAAAATCCTTAGCACCAATTTGACTAAACAAGAAGTTCAACATCGAAGTTTCGATATTTCTTGATTGAATTTCCATATTTGTCATTATCGTCAGACAAGCTGTCAATGGCTTTGCTCTAAAATTATCGACTTCCCACGTAATGTTGCCTTCCCCTGCTTCTTTGGGGGGATTTTCTGTATTGAGTCCTTTTTCAATCTCCATCATCACACCACTAGTCTCTGCGTCCACGCCATTGAGTATCGAAGCTAATTTCTTCTTCGTTTCAATTATCTTATTCTTCAAGCGAGTTCCACCACTTTCCTGTCCTCCCACCATTTCTACAAGTACACGTTCTGGCACGTTCAATTCGTCGGGTTTATTCACAACGAATTTTGTTCCATCCAGTGCTTGCACATAAGTACTTTTAGAAGTAATCGGGTTCTCTGGCGATTCTTTTTCCCCACCACCTTCTGTCACCAAGTATACCTTTAAGCTGTCGATATAGTCAACCAACTCGTTTGTTATTGCCGACACTTGCTTAGCCTTTGCTAACAAAGGACGCGCCTCTTCTGGGTCTTCCTTCATGGCTTGACTAAACTGTCCAATGATAGATTCGTTTTTCTTTGCAACATTAGCCAGTGTTTCCCCGAGACTTCTGTTGACTATTCTAAATGCGTCCAATACCTCAGCAGAGACGTTCAATGCAAGCATTGCCGTAAGGACAATGTACATCATACTAATCATTTTCTGTCTGGGCGTTTCCGGACAATTTTTTGATCCCATACCTAATATCTATTAAATTATTACACTAAGCATTAAGCCTTAATAGCATTAAGCATCTTACCATAGAACTTATTAAGCTCTTCCATGTTGTTACTAAGCTCTACACTCTGTTCCTTGTACTTGCGTACTTCGTCTATTGATGCAGCGAGCATCTGATTCATTTCCGCCAATTGCTTAGAATAATTAGAAGCTAAACTAAGTTGCTCAACGGTCGATCTCAGCTGCGTTCCCATAGAGTCATTCAGTTCGCCGATACGAGCAGCGAGACTAGACATCCCTTCATTATACTTTTCTGTATTCGTAGACACAAGGCTGATTTCCTTATTTAGTTCATCGACCATTCCTACATAAGTAGAATTAAGTCTCTCATTAGCATCATTTAATTGAGAAGTAAAAGTTTTTCCTGCATTTGTTATTTCTATTGTTGTATTATCGTAAGTACCTACCAACTTATCCATTGCAGAGTCGATGGTTTGAGTAGCCTTTTTATTTATTTGTGAGAAGACCTCCATGGTATCTGAAGCTGAGTTCAGATTATTCACATATACATCGGTAGCGACAGTTGCTTGAGAAATATCGCCAAGAGAGTTAGAAATTGAGTTCAATCTTTCAAAACTAATTCTCAATTTTTCTAATGCTTCTGGAGTAATTCCCGCTTCATCAAATACCGAGTGTACGCTACCAGTTCCCACGGCGGGAGCAGCAGCTGTCAGTCCGCCAACTGAGAAATTAACCTTGTCGCCGTCGTCCTCATCATACTCGCCTGATAACATGGGGAATACCCTTGTCCAATCTGGCTGTTCGATATGAGGTTCGAATATCCCCATAATAAATATAAACGCTTCTGTACCGAGACCAATAGTAAGGAATGTTCCTGCCATTGGCCAGTGCTGAAGTTTAAACAATGCACCAACGATTACTACTGCGGCTCCCAATCCGTAGATTATACCACTGATGTTTTGCCATGCTTTACTGTGAAAAAAACCACCCTTTTTTGCCATTTCTTTTTTATTAAATTGATAATACTATTTATTTTCTTTTCTTATTTTTCTTGAACTCGCCACCAAGAGATGATCTCACACATCTGAATCCAACAAAAGATCTTGTTGTATCTTGATATTCATAGTCTCTTGTAGATACTTGTATATAATTTGCGTCATCTTTCCAAGAACCACCTCTTATAACTTTGCGTTTCATTGTAGGGGGGTCGTCGGGTTTCGCATCGTAGTAGAATGTCGGGTTTAAGTCGTTGATATAATTGTATGCAGCTTCGTCGTATGCACTTCCTGTCCACTCTGCAACGTTTCCTGCCATATCATACAGACCATAGTCGTTTTTGTCATAAGCAGCTACTTCTGTGGTCATCATTGCATTATCAGCTGTATAGTCTCCTCTAAGAGGTTTAAAATTTGCAAGGAATTCACCTTTTTCGTCTCTGGCATAGTATCCTCCCCAAGGATATTTTGAGAGTTGGCGTCCCCCTCTTGCCGCATATTCCCATTCGGCCTCTGTGGGGAGTCTATATTCTTGCACCTCTGCTTTTCTTGCATCTTTCAAGTAAGAATTCATCAGCTCGGTTCTCCATTTACAGAATGCTTTTGCTTGCTCCCACGACACTCCGACAACAGGATAGTCGTCAAATCCGGGATGCGAGAAATATGCCATTACCCAAGGTTCATTATATGAATAGTCATAATCACGTATCCAGCAAAGAGTGTCGGGATATACGGCAACAGAGCGTTCAAAGACAAAAGAACGGCGACCTTCGACGGGGACAACTTCTCCATTCTGATTAATGATGTTACCCTTATAAGTTTTTGTTTCGGGGTCGTAAGTTCTAGACACCTTAGCAGCCTGTCTGTAATCGAACCAATGATATGTATATACTAATCCTCTGGGGTCAATCTCAACTTTTCCATCGAGTCTGTCTTGCTCGGGATAATGCATAGCTTCCAAAGAATTGATAATTTCTGGTTCACTCATATCCAATTCTTCATCCCAGTTAATCATAGGCGGTTCAATCGGATTACCCTCCTTATCTTCTGTTATTAGGAATTCGGGGAAATGTTCACCTAGAGTCTCGCGAGCCATTTTTTCTTTTACCCACTCAACAAACTGTCTGTATTCGTTGTTTGTGATTTCGGTTTCATCAATCCAGAACGCGTCGACGGTAACAGTTTTGTTTGGGACAAACCTTGAATTGGGATCTTGGTCGTTGGTTCCAATTCTGTAACTACCTCTGTTAACCATTTGCATGCCCAGAGGTTTAGGCTCGGAGTATTTACCACTTTTTCTGTTCCCCACAAGCTCTCCACTTTTCTTTCCTCCTCCACCGAAGCCCAACTTAGAACATCCGACGAACGAGGTAGCTGCAATTGCTAAAAGCAAAAGAACTAGATTCTGATTAATTCTCATATTTTTCATAAATGCCTAACGCTTTTATATTTTTTCTTTCCTTGCTTTATGAGTCTCATCGCATAAGATAAATAGACCTCATGCGAGCCTCCAAAGCTAATAAATTTTCCTAAATCGATATCGTAAGAGTAAGCTACTCTTAAACCTGAGAACAACTCTACCCCCAACATCAGAGCGACTGCACTTCCCGTTCTAAATGTTGCACCTCCCCAAAACCTTTGGTCGTACTCTACTATCGTATTTAAATCCAACTGTACATCCGCCATATCCGTCTTCACTAGTGCCGAGGGTTTTATCATAATCAGAGGATTAGCTGTTTCAAAGTTCATTCCTCCCATTAAATAGATATGTCTAGCTAAAAAATAGCTACTTTCATATCCCTCGTATTTGACTTCAGGGGCTAACAAATGATTAACAGAAAGCCCTATATAGTATCTCGTGTTTTCCAAATAAACCCCGAAATCAAAGTCTGGTGTTATCTGACTTTGCTCTCCTTGTGGGATTAGCGGGTCAGATGTGCTTCCTGTGAAATTATCTCCATCAGGAATTTGCCATTCACCGTTTAATTTAGAGTTAACAAAATTCGTGCCTAAACCGACTCTCAACTCACCAATTTTAACTTTTAATAGCTTTGAAATGCTAAAACCGTAGCTAATGTTATTAAAAAAACCTATCTCATCACTCATCACCTTAATCCCTACTCCCCAATCTGTATTAAAGGCATTCAACTGCGTTTCGGCATTTATTTGATACGTTATCGGAGCACCTTCAAGTCCTGTCCATTGAAATCTATTATTAGACACTATGTTTAAATATTTACTACTTCCAGCAAACGCCGAATTAATAGCATACTTATTAAACATATACTGAGACACGAGTGGATCCGACTGTCCATTAGCTGCTCCTCCCATAAAATACACCAAAACTCCAGTTAGCAAAATTTTCTGAACAAGTCTACTCCTGCAACAATGCCACATATGTGAATAATTATTCGACATCTTTCTCTAAGAAACGTACAATTTTATATTTTTATTCTGTATCACTAAAATAATCTCATATTTCTATTCTGAATCTCCCATCAATAGTTGAAATAATCTGGAAGACATCTTTCCCTCATTTGCCTCCTCAAAATCGAAGTCTGTGCATGGGACGAAGCGGCAATCGTCGGGGCTTACACTTTGGTCATCACTACAAATATCCACCCAAAATCTACCTGTTATTTCACTCTGATAGAATGTAGCAATTACATCCACATCCTTTATAGCGACGATATACTTCTTAAATAAATCGTCCTTATACATGGGGTGCTCGCTAACTCTATACAAAAAAGAATCGCAGAAGTACCAGACCGCCTGTGCCAAAGCAAAAGCACTTATGTTACGAGTGTCATATTTCGGTATATAATTAAACAAACCGACACACATTACATTGTAGGACACTCCGGCAAACACCATAAGCTTACAAAGTTCTTCACTGGTCAAACCATTTGCATTGGGTTTTTCCACAGCAGGGAAATCGGCAGCTTTCAACACGCCTATATCAATACCTACAACATCAGCCTCTCTGACAATAGGTTCTGCATCTTGCATGAAATCATCTCTCAATCCTCCCAGACTAACATTATCCGCACGGTTTTTAGTATAGTCTTTTTTTGATATACAAAATTGCTTCTGGTACGCTATGTTTGAAATACTTATCTCTTTTTCTTTGTAGGCTTTAGACAAAAAATTATCAGTATTTATCTTACTTATCTTTCCGTCACAAACGTCGAGTTTACTGTCGACATTGACAAACTTCACCTGTTTTTTCGCTTTATTTATCCCGTCGAGTACTGCCAATATCAAGTCTTGACTTCCACCCAACATAACGATCGGCATTTCATAAGCGTACAAGTAGTTAACTATCTCGCTTAATGCAACATAGCTATCCTCTATTTTATTCCCCACTCTAAAATTGCCAAGGTCTACCACTTTTAGTCCATTTACGGCAGACAGTCTATACAACTCTTCTCTAACCTTATCCGGACTACTCGCACTCCCTCTCACGGTAGAATTTCTGTCTTCTGGCACTCCCATAATCACAAGATCTACATCAATAGGGATATCCTCTCCTACAACAATTTCCACACTTTTGCCAAATGTAAGTTTTGGGGATTTTCCCACAGCATCCAACACCGAAGTATTGTCAAAATATAAACCTAGTTCCATAGACAGGATATTATTTTTTATTTTTTGCTGATTTTCTCTTTGTTACGGTCTTCTTTTTCGGAGGATTTTCGATAAGCTCTTTACATTTTTCCAAGGTAAGCTCATTAGGGTCTTGGTTCTTTGGAATTTTGTAATTCTTTTTATTGAATGAAATATATGGACCCCAACGTCCTTCTAAAATTCTTATTTCACTATCTCCATCCTCAAAAACTTTGATAAGTGCTTTTCTATCTTTTTCTCTCTTATTTTCAATCAATTCCACGGCTCTATCGAAGTCAATTGTCATTGGGTCGTCAACATCTTTCTCTAGGGATACAAATTTATTATCGTGTCTTACATAAGGTCCGAATCGTCCAATCCCTATTGTCACCACTTTTCCTTCGTAGTCGCCGAGTTGTCTAGGCAATTTAAACAAATCCAGAGCTTCCTCCAAAGTTATGGTTTCAATATGTTGCCCATTTCTCAATTTTGCGAAAGTAGGTTTCTCATCAACCTCTTCCCCACCTTCTCCGAGTTGAGCATAAGCACCATAACGCCCAATTTTCACAGAAATCGGCTTCCCCGTATTTGGGTCTTCTCCCAAAACGCGTTCTCCTTTTGCACGTTCTGAATTTTCTAGGGCTTCCTCTACACTTTTATGAAAAGGTTTATAGAAAGCGTCTATCATTTTCTGCCATTGCATAGAGCCTTCTGCCACTTCATCGAGATGTTCTTCCACCTTGGCAGTAAAACTATACTCCATAATCCTTTCGAAGTGTTCCACCAGAAAGTCATTTACCACCATTCCTATGTCCGTAGGGAACAATTTCGCTTTCTCGGCGCCGAAATTTTCTTTCTTTTTATTTTTCTCAATTTTTTGCTCTTTCAGATTGAGTTTCAAGACACTGACATTTCTCTTTTGTGGTTCTCTATCTTCTTTGACCACATATTTTCTATTCTGAATGGTAGTAATTGTTGGAGCGTAAGTCGATGGTCTTCCGATACCTTGTTCTTCAAGTTTTTTGACCAGACTTGCTTCAGTATATCTAGGTGGCTTCTGCGTATACTTCTCAATGGCTTCTGCGGAAGCGAGTTCAAGATTCTCTCCAACCTTAAGGGGCGGAAGAAGTCCTTTAACATCCTCAGTATCTGCGTCATCATCAGACGACTCGATATATACATTCAAAAACCCGTCAAACTTTATTATTTCTCCCGATGCCGCAAATTTATGTTTATCGTTGTCTAATTTCACGGTTATTATTGTCTTTTCCAGCTCTGCATCGCTAATCTGGGATGCTATTGTTCTCTTCCAAATCAGGTCATACAAGCGTTTTTCTTGGTCAGTCCCGCTGACGGCATTTTTATCCATATATGTGGGACGTATCGCCTCATGCGCCTCTTGTGCGCCTTTCGACTTAGTAGTATATTTTCTGATTTTCAGATATTTCTCTCCGAAGCGTTCCAGTATATGTTTTTTAGCTGCATCTACTGCCAGTTCTGAAAGGTTCACGGAGTCTGTTCTCATATAAGTAATTTTTCCTGCTTCGTAGAGTCTTTGTGCCACACTCATAGTCTGAGAAACTGAGAATCCTAATTTTCTGCTTGCTTCTTGTTGCAATGTAGATGTTGTAAAAGGGGCTGCTGGCGATCTCTTAAGCGGTTTTTTCTCGACATTATCTACCAAGAACTTCGCATTTTTACATTTTTCCAAGAAGTCTTCAGCCTCTTTTATTGTCTTGAAACGTGTCTGCAGCTCTGCTTCCAGATATTTCTCAGTCTTTCCTTTTTCGCTGATAATAAACTTAGCAAACACTCTGTATGCTGAAGTAGTATCGAAGCCGATTATCTCTCTTTCGCGTTCGACAATTAATCGTACTGCCACCGACTGCACGCGTCCTGCCGACAATGAGGGTTGCACCTTGCGCCACAGTACTGGCGAGACCTCAAAGCCTACCATTCTATCAAGCACACGTCTAGCCTGTTGGGCATCCACAAGATTTTTATCAATAGTTCGAGGGTTCTCTATAGCTTTAAGAATCGCAGGTTTAGTAATTTCATGAAACACTATTCTCTTTGCTTTTGAGTTATTAACCCCCAAAGTTTCTGCCAGATGCCATGCTATTGCTTCTCCTTCGCGGTCTTCATCGGAAGCCAGCCATACGACCTTTGCACTCTTTACTTTTTTCTTTAAATCTCTGACCACCTTTTTCTTATCATCAGAGATGATATATCGGGGTTCATAATTATTTTTAAGGTCGACACCAAAATCTTTCTTCTCCAGATCCCGTATATGCCCATAACTAGAAACAACTTCAAAGTCCTTTCCCAAGAACTTCTCGATAGTTTTAGCTTTAGCAGGGGACTCCACAATAACCAAATTACTAGACATAATAAGCAACAATAATATTATTAAGACAAAGGAACAAAAATGTCTATAACTTCGCAAATCCACTTGTCCTATTTTAATTAACATTTTGACACAAACCGTCATCTTAACACCTAATAATCAGCGGAATAAACACATTAATTTAAACTTTTTTTTCTCTGAATTGTAACAATTCGATTATCTCTTCAGACTTTCTGGTTCGAATATTAATGAAATAAAAGTTCTATAAATGGATAGTAATCATTATTTTTGTGGGTTGATTGCAATAAACCATTATGAATATGTAGGCATGAATAAGAAGAAAAAAAAGACAGGCAAGGGTTTTCGCAAGTACATTGTCAGATTCTGGATAATATACTTTTCACTAGTATGCTTTATGGTATTATTTTTTATGCTAATTTCCGTTGGAGCATTGGGTTTTGTTCCAACTTTTGAGGAATTGGAGAATCCCGACAGCATCATTGCGAGCGAGGTTATTTCAGAAGACAATTCAGTTATTGGTAAATACTTTTTTGCGAGCGAAAACAGGAGTGTACTGGCATATAAGAATTTACCTCAAAGTATTGTACACGCGTTGATAGCAACGGAGGATGTAAGATTTCGGGAACATTCGGGGGTTGATATGCGAAGTCTGTTTCGGGTTGTAAAAGGAGTTCTGACGGGCAACAGTTCTATGGGAGGAGGTAGTACGATATCCCAACAATTGGCAAAGATGCTGTTTCCTCGCCAAGTTAATGCATCCATTCCTGAGTTGATTATGCGAAAATTCAAAGAATGGGTAATTGCGGTAAAGTTGGAGAGGAGCTACACCAAGGATGAAATCATAGCAATGTATCTTAACAAGTACGATTTTCTAAATCTTGCCGTTGGCATAAAATCGGCAAGTCGTATTTACTTCAACATGCCACCTGATTCGCTTCGAATGGAACAATCGGCAATGTTGGTCGGTATGGCAAAGAACTCATCACTTTTCAATCCTGTCAGATTTCCTGACACAACCTTATTCCGGCGTAATGTAGTTTTGAATCAAATGGAGAAATATGAATACCTGGACGAAAAAACCTGCGATTCTCTAAAGCAGCTTCCACTAAATCTCGATTTTCAGCGCGAGGACTTCAAGGAGGGGCTCGCATCTTATGCCCGAGAATACATACGTCAATATATGACAGCTAAGAAGCCTGACATAGACGACTATGCTTCGTGGCAACATGACTTATACGAAAAGCATGTATATGAATGGGAGAATAATCCGCTCTACGGTTGGTGCGAGAAGAATAAGCGTCCTGACGGAAAGCCCTACAACATATACAAAGATGGTTTGAGAATACATACCACCATTGATTCCCGTATGCAAGGTTATGCCGAGAGTGCCGTCAGGAAACATCTTTCAGAAAAACTTCAGCCTGAATTTTTTAAAGCTATTAAGAGGTTAAAAAATCCTCCCTTCGCCAACGACGTACCCAACAAAACTGCGGAGAAGCTATTTTGGGCAGAAATCAGAAAGACAGAAAAATATAGGGTACTTAATAAAGCCGACAAGACAAAAGAAGAAATACAGAAAGCATTTGATGAACCTCATCCCATGCGAATTTTCACTTGGCATGGCGAGGTTGACACCGTGATGTCTTCCTTAGATTCTATAAAGCACTATCTCAGCTACTTAAGAAGCTCTATGATGTCGGTAGAAGTACCATCGGGACATATTAAAGCCTATGTAGGAGGTCCCAATATGCAGTATTTTATGTACGACATGGCAACATTAGGAAAAAGGCAACCAGGTTCAACCGTTAAGCCATTTTTATATACTCTTGCTATCCAAAATGGTATAAAGCCGTGCGAGAAGGTCCCCAACACACCTCACGAGTTTGTACTTCCGGGTGGAAGAGTTTGGATTTGCAAGAATTCGGGAGGTGGCAGACAAGGAGAGATGGTAAGCCTACAATGGGGTTTGCAGAACTCTATAAATCAAGTTACCGCATGGGTAATGAAACAATTTTCACCCACGAGCATGAAAGATTTAATGCAGAGGGCAGGCATACGCTCGCCCATAGACGCAGTACCATCGATGTTTTTAGGGACAAGCGATGCTACGGTAATGGAGATGGTAGGAGCGTACACGATGTTTCCCAATGGAGGAATAGCCTTAGAGCCAATACTAGTATCCCACATAGAGGATAAAAACGGGAAAACACTATCAACTTTCAGAGCAACACCGCACGAAGTAATAGATCCCAGCACGGCATACACCATGGTAAAGATGATGCAAAACGTCGTACATGGAGGTACGGCCTCACGGCTAACATATAATCGTCCATACGGCAATCATACAGAAGCGATAGGTGCAAAAACAGGAACTACTCAAAAACATGCCGACGGCTGGTTTATGGGCTACACCCCTAAGTTGGTAACAGGAGTATGGACAGGAGCGGAGCTGAGAAGTATTAGGTTTCCGAACATAAATATGGGACAGGGAGCTGAGATGGCACTACCGGTATGGGGACTATATATGAATGATGTGCTGAACGACACATCATTGAGTGCTTATTCACGAGCGGACAAATTTGCAATTCCGTCAGGATACAAAGATTCTGATTACATTTGCGACGACAATAGTACAGAGCCGGTTATCGACACCGTAGGAACATCTGTGGATGAAGGCATTGAACAGCTTAATGATTTATTTTAATTGTATTACTAAATGATATTTACATTCATTTTCACAGCAGAAGATGACGATGATGACAACTTCAGATTGAATATTGATATTGATGCGTCTTCATCATTCGACGATTTGAGCAAAAGTATCCAACAGTCATTGGGATACAAATCAGATCAGTTATTTACATTTCAAATTCCCGACGAGCGTGGAAATTTGGAAGTAGAAATTTCTCCGATGATATTCGAAGAGAACGATGTTAATCTGCCTATAGATACTGAATTAGACTATGTCTATTCTCTAAAAGGAATGCTTACAATGTACGTATTCGACATGATTAACAACCGGTATCTGGTCATGGAGCTAAGCAACATAGACGAAAATAAGACTCTATCAGTCCCTAAAACTAAAGTTGAAGGTACTGCTCCACCACAGAGTTTGCAATATAACGAAAAACGCAATTTATCCTCGTCCTTCTTAGATGATTTTGAGAACCTCAAAGACCTTGATGACTTGGGTGATGATTTGGAAGACTTAGACGACAATGTTTTTGATGACGATGACGATTACTAGCTGACAGTGCCCAGACTAATAGTAATAGTTGGTCCCACTGGGATAGGAAAAACAAGGCTTGCCATAGCTATTGCCGAGCGATTATCTTGTGAGATTATATCTTCGGACTCCAGACAGATGTATAGAGAAATGAATATTGGCACGGCAAAGCCAAGCAAAGAAGAGTTGGCACGTGTACGTCATCATTTCATAGACAACCTAAGCGTAAGGGACTATTACAACGCCAGCCAGTTTGAGTTTGAGGTCTTAAGTCTGTTAAAACAAAAATTCAAGCAACACGACACTATGGTTATGGCGGGAGGCTCAATGCTTTATACGGATGCTGTTTGCAAAGGGATTGACGAGCTCCCGACGGTAGACCCCAAGATACGTTCAAAATGGAAGCATATTTTTGAAAACGAAGGTATCGAATCCATACGCAATTATTTAAGGATACTAGATCCTGAGCATTATGCAGAGGTCGATAAACGCAATCAACAAAGCATAGTTAACGCACTTGAAATAATAGAAATGACTGGTCAAAAGTTTTCTTCACTAAGGACTCAAACCGTGAGGAAAAGAGATTTTGATATATCCTACATTGGGCTGAATACAGAACGCAAATTACTTTACGAAAAGATAGATTGCAGAGTTGATAAAATGATTAGAGACGGTCTGATAGATGAAGTGAAATCTTTGGAGAGATACAAGAGTTTAAACTCACTGAATACTGTAGGTTATAAGGAGATTTTCGAATATTTAGATGGGAAAGTCGATTTAGAGCAGGGTATTGAGCATATTAAAAGAGACACTCGTCGCTATGCAAAAAAACAAATAACATGGCATAAAAAAAATCCGAATATAGAGTGGTTTACTCCTGAACAAACAGAATCAGTATTACGGCACATCAAAGAAAGTTCAAAAGTACAACAATAAGTACCAAGCAATATGTGTTATTACTTCGGAGTTATAAAAAATTAAAATCATTACCTAAACATGGTATCTAACTTTACAGATGAGATTAATTTGCAGATAGACTCAGAATTTGAGAAGCTCTTGGATGTTTGCTCTTTCGGACTAACTGACAATAAACTCAACAAAATAACTGATGCCTACCATTTTGCCAGGCATAAACTCAGTGGGATGGTCTATCATAATGGTCGTCCTCGCATCTCGCATCCTTTAGAAGTTGCTCAGATTGCCGCCGAGAAACTTGGTTTGCGCACCACCTCCATAATTGTAGCCCTGCTCCACGACGTTACCAAGGCAGAGTGTCGAATGGAGGATGTTGAGCTGAAATTTGGCAAAGAGATAAGCAGCTTAATGGAAGATGTTCTTAAGTTGTCTAGTGAATCCATAATCGACAATCCGAGTATACAGGCAGATTTATTTCGCAAGATTCTCATATACCTTTCCGACGATATAAGAATCATTTATATAAAACTTGCCGACAAGCTGGCACAGCTCAGAAACATCGACAGTTATCATGACAATAGGAAGCAAAAGATAATAGCGGAGGCAGAGAAAGTATATGTACCAATAGCCCATAGGCTGGGAATTCATAGTATTCGTACAGAAATGGAAGACATCTGCCTACGCTTCCACGACCCTATCACTTATAGGCAAATAGAACAGCTCATCAGAAAAGACAAAGAGGAGTACGAAACAGATTTAGACTCATTCTCCTCGGAACTACAAAACATACTCGATACTGCAGGACACACTTCCACCATTTCCAAACGAGTAAAATCTATCTATTCCATAAAAAGAAAGATGGACAAGAAGCATATAAGTTTCGACGAGATATATGATGTACTAGCCGTTAGGATTGTCTTTCAGCCAAAAGATGCCAACAAGGAAGACGAAGAGTGTTTTGATATTCTTGACGAGATTCACTCCCAATATCCACATCTAAAAGATAGAGTTCGCGACTGGATTACAGAAGTGAAGAATACGGGTTACAAAGCACTCCACACCACAATAAAATATGGCGATGACATATATATAGAAGTACAAATTCGTTCGGAAGCCATGCACGAAGTTGCAGAGAAAGGTTTTGCCGCGCACTTCAAATATAAGGGAATAAAGGACGTGGAGGGAGAGCTTGACAAGAATATAGAGAAGCTAAGGGAAAGTTTACAAACCAACCAAGACCTGTCTGACGAGCAATTCAAATTCCAAAGACATCAAGACGAGATTTTTCTATTTACCCCAAAGGGCGACTTAAAACAGATGCCCACCAATTCTTCGGTACTAGACTTTGCGTATATGCTCAACACGAAACTTGGCGACATGTGCATTGGTGCAAAAGTCAACAACAAACTGGTAGAAGCCGATACACTTTTGGAAAATGGCGACAACATCGAGATTCTAACCTCCATAAAACAAGTACCTCAAGAAGGCTGGCTGAAGATAGTCCGCACCTCCAAAGCAAAAAAAGCGATTCGTTCTGCCCTCAATATGAACGACAAGCTAAAGGAAGAAGGACGTACTACGCTGACGAAAACTTTCGACAATTCTGCACTTTCATTCAATACTAATACCATCAAGGTTCTAAACAAGCATATGCATGTGAACTACAATAAGACAGCATGGTATAAAAAAATTGGGAATGGAGACATTGAAATATCAGAAATAGAAGAAATAATAGAAGAATTTAAGACAGAATTTAAATCTAAGCCGATTTTAGGTCTCAAATTCATAAGCAACACAGCACCTAGCGGCAGTGAGTTGTTGCACTTAAAGAGAATAAGTGCCCAGGTATCATCTTCACATACCGAGATTCCAGATTGTTGTCAAGCACATCAGGGAGAGAAGGTTTACGGGGAGTTTACCGACAGCACAACTCTACGCTTACATTCTGCCGACTGCAAATACGTAAAAGACAGCTCAGGCAAGGACGAACTACTCTCGTTATATTGGGGAGACAAAGGCATCAACATCTACTTTTACAAACGAGTTACTATCAGAGGATTTGGCGACATAAAGAGTGCCAACGAGATTACCAACATCTTCACCAACATCCGCGAGACATCCATACACAAAGCAAAGGTCTCGTACAACGACAACAACTTCAAAATATCCTTAGATTTGCATATTCAGAATCTGATTAGATTCTACAAACAATACAATAAAGTTCAAGCGCTTAAAAATATACATTCAATATCAGAAGTCAGTAATCAACAGTAAAATAGACATTTATGAAGAAGTTTGCCATTATCTTATCGGGCTGCGGAGTCTTTGACGGAGCAGAAATACACGAGTCGGTTTTGACGATGTTAGCAATATCACAGCAAGGCAGTAGTTTCGACCTTTTCGCTCCCAATGTTGCACAGGCACACGTAGTTAATCATCTAAAAGGCGAAATTGACGAAAGTCAAAATAGGAAAGTACTGGAAGAAGCAGCCAGAATAGCTCGGGGCAACATAAAAGCTCTTTCAGAACTAAATATCGACGATTATGATATTCTCGCACTTCCGGGAGGCTTTGGAGTAGCTAAGAACCTCAGCACCTTTGCCTTCGACGGTATCCACTGCGAAGTAAACAAGGAAGTCCAATCAGTAATACAAGAAGCACATAGTAAAAGTAAACCTATTATTGCGCTCTGCATCGCTCCTTCAATAGTTGCGGCATCTTTGGGTAAAGGCGATTTGACAATTGGAAATGACAAAGGTACAGCCGAAGCTCTTGAAAGTTTTGGTGCAAAACACATCGAATCCAAAGTAGACGAGATAGTTATCGACAACGAGAATAAGCTAGTGTCATCACCTTGCTATATGCTAAGTCCAACACTTGCCGAGCTTGCCGATAGTATTAGCAAAGCCGTAGAGGCAGCAATAGAATTGGCATAGAGATAAACAGCCATAATGTAAGAGCAGAACATTTTCTGCCCAGCTGTTAGTCCAAAAATTCAAGAATCTGAAAATCTATAATATGAAACTTCCATGCAGTAGGCTATAAGCTATAAGCCTAACTACACACAGGAGGATGATTATAAAAGAAAGACAATAGATATTAGTAATTAAATGTTAGACAAGCAGACGGATAATTAAAAACAGCAAAAGCATAAAGCCTATAGCTTACAGCATATTGCAAAATTATAAACACATGAAACATACATTATTAGCCTTACTATTCTTACTAATTGTTACACATAGCATTAATGCTCAAATTATTACCGACCGCCCCACACAGGCAGCAGGTTCGTCAATCGTAGCGCGGGGTGCATTCCAAATAGAAAGCGGCATTTTATTGAGTTATGAGGAGGTGAGCGAGCATAGTTCTTCCCGCCAGCTTTTATTGCCCACAACACTATTCAGATACGGTCTTTCAAACATTTTTGAGTTGAGAGTTGCTCCACAATATGAATTAAACGAAGCCGAAGGGCAGACTGTCAATGGCTTTAGCGACCTATCGATAGGTACGAAAATACAATTGCTAAACAAAGCAGAAAAGAATACTCAAATTGCATTTCTTACTCACCTAATAGTGCCAACGGGGACTAGCGAGCTGAGGAGCGACAAATACGGTACATCTAGCAGTTTATGCCTATCCAACAAACTATGCGACAACATGAGTTTGGGTTATAATATTGGCTACAACTATTTTGGTGAAGGTAATGGCGACTTTACTTACTCTGCAGCTTTGGGCATAGGTGTAAACGACAAAGTTGGAATTTACATAGAGCCCTACGGAGCACTTGTTAATATGGATGATTTTCAGTTGAATGCCGACGCAGGCTTTACATATCTGGCAAACAACAACTTACAATTTGACCTTTCCTTTGGCACAGGAATAAACAACAGGATGAACTATATGTCAGTCGGTTGTAGCTGGCTGTTCAAATAGCATTATACACCGAATCTCTTTCCACAGGGACTTTCCCACAGTCTGTGATAAGTTTTATCAGCTCCTGCGACGAGGCACTGGGTTTCTCCTCACCTCCTGCCATTGAGTATATGGCAGTGCTGTCGTCGATTGTCCCGTCCAAATCGTCGACGCCATAGCCAAGGCTAAGCTGCGCCACGTCCTTACCTATCATTGGCCAGTATGCTTTAAGATGTGGGATATTATCAAGATAAATCCTTGATACGGCAAAATTGCGTAAGTCCTCCACCACCGCGACCTCACCGTAGGACTCCATGCTATTGTTAGCTTTTTTGAATTTCAATGGGATAAAGGCATTAAAGCCTCTGGTTTCGTCTTGTAGAGTACGCAATCTATCAAGGTGGTCAACTCTATGTTCGTAAGTTTCCTTGTGCCCATACAAGATGGTACAGTTTGATGGTAAACCTACAAGATGAGCGGCACGATGAACTCCGAGCCACATTTCGCTTTTTGACTTCTCGCCGCATATTTCTTTGCGTAGCTCAGCATCAAATATTTCTGCACCTCCACCAGGCAGGGACTCCAAACCTGCTTCTTTTAGGACTTTCAATCCCTCGTCCACCGACAAGCGACTCTTTCTACACATATGCTCTATTTCTACTGCCGTGAAGCCTTTTACATGTAGGTGTGGAGCCTGCGTTTTTATCTTGCGTATCAAATCGGCAAAATACTCAACTGTATATTTTGGATGCACTCCCCCGACGATATGCACTTCGGTTGCATCGTTGGCTTTTGCACCAATCTGCTTCAACATCTCATCTACGGAAAACTCCCAGCTGCCCTCTTCTCCAGAACTGCGACGAAATGAACAAAAATTACACTTGTAGATACAAATATTTGTGGGTTCGATATGGAAGTTTCTATTAAAGTACACCTCGTTTCCACTGGCGGCAAGCTTACGTTCGTTGGCAAGTAGCCCTAGCCATGCCAAAGGTGCATCCTTGTACAGCACAAGAGCTTCTTGCTGACTTATCCTTTTCCCATTTAGTATTTTCTCACCAAGAGCCTTTAGTTCATCGGAGATTGAAAGGTATTTCAAGAAATTATCCATGCAAGCAATATTAATAATAAGAATTATGCGCAATATTAATCAAAAATAGGCAAGAAGCCCTATGCCACTTGCCTATCAAGATTTCGATAAAAACTATGCTTTATCTTTTGTGTCTACCCTCGCAAGATACCGACACTTTTTTTCTACCTTTAGAACGACGAGCATTCAGCACTCTACGTCCGTTAGCAGTCGCCATACGCGATCTGAAACCATGCTTGTTTCTTCTTTTTCTGTTTGATGGTTGAAAAGTTCTTTTCATTATATTGAGTTTTTAAATTTTCTGCAAATCGGACTGCAAATTTAGAAAAAAAATATGGACTGTCAACATTTTCTGTTGATATATTTTTCTGAGAGCTGATTTACAAGGTGTAAAGAACAACTAAAACTTCCAGTTCTATAACGAATGGAGTGGATAATGATATGAATACAGGCTATATGCCGTAGGCTCTATGCTATAAGCGAACAGCCTTGTTTAATTGTTCAGAGTTTAGTTGTTAGTTGTTAGTTGTTTAGGGACGTAGTCCCGATATCTTCGTAGCAAGGAGATGTAAAAAATAATAATAGGGGCGA
>JBKEAJ010000072.1:0-12820 GCA_047972135.1 Bacteroidales bacterium
TATGCCATGCCCTTTTTATCAGCTTCTTCATAATCTTTGGCTAGTTCTTCAAACTTCGGGAGTGCTTCATCAAAATTACTCTGAACCAACTGACTTGTTGCCAGATTAAACTTCCAATCCTTATTGTCGGCAGCCTCGTCCAAGGCTTTCAGATACTCGGCTTCCGCCAAACTGAAATTTTCATTCCTTGCCGTATCAGTCATCGTGGTGTCCGTGATTGCATGATTAAACAGCCTATTCCCTTTCCTTACGTAATGTCTCTCGCTCTGTGCAAAAAGTGTAAGGGGGACAAATATTATCATTATGAGAAATATCCTACGCATTGCTATTCTCCCCAAATATATTTAACTTCATTAAAACTCTATTCCTGCGATGAAGCAGCAGTCCTTCCATCAGCAAGGTCAATAAGCCTAGTATCACAAAATACTGATACTGTTCGTTGTACTCCGAGTACTCTACCACCTCGCTCTCGCCCTTCTCTAGCTTGCGCAACTCATCGAACACCTGCGACAAACCCACACGAGACTCGTTGGTCTGAATATACTTACCGTTGCCCGCTGTGGCAATATCCTCTAAAGCCTTTGCATTCAGCCTACTAACTACAACAGTACCCTCACTGTCTTTTATATAACCCTGACGAACTCCGTTCTTGATGTTCGGAATAACTCCTCCCTCAGGCAATCCAATACCAATGGTATAAACTCTAATGCCCTCGTCGGCAGCCTGCTTTGCTGCATCTATCGCCCCCTGTTCATGGTCTTCGCCGTCGGTGATTATCACTATCGCCTTCCCTGCTTCCGAAGTCGGGCTAAACGAATTCATACACAAGTCGATGGCTGATGCAATATTGGTTCCTTGTCTAGAAATCAAATCCGTAGAAATAGTGGACAAAAACAACTTCGAGGCTTCCTTGTCGGAAGTGATGGGCAACTGCGTGTAGGCACTACCGGCAAAAACCACAATCCCCAAATTATCGCCGTGTAGCTTATTGATAAGACTCTCAATTGAAAACTTTGCTCGCGCCAGCCTATTGGGCTTTACGTCCTCTGCCATCATACTTTTAGATACATCTAAGGCTATCATTATATCCGAACCACTGCGCATCTCGGTTTTTAGCTTTGCTCCAAACTGCGGACGTGCCATGGCAATGACAAACATCATCAATGCAAAGTTTATCATCAGAAATTTCAATATCGGACGTACCCTCGATTTCTCAGGCACAAGACGACGTTGTAAGAAACGACTCCTCACAAATTTATTCAAAGATTTCTGTGCTCGCATCTGCCCAAACGCAAATACCAAAATGAATAGTGGTATGAGCAGCAACAAATATAAGTACTCCGGATTTGCAAATCTAAATGAATCCATAACTAAATCTTCATTTATGGTATGTTTCTAAATACGAATAAGTTAATCATGATTGACAAAAGCAAAAGCACACAACCCAAGATTACAAAGGGCTGAAATAAATCGGTCTTTTTGCTGTAATTATTGACATTTATCTTGACCTTCTCCAATTGGTCGATTTCTTCGTAGACCTTTGCAAGACTAGCATTGTCGGTAGCTCTGAAATACTTGCCCTCGCTCTCGTTGGCAATTCCTTCCATAGTCTCTTCGTCAATTTTCACCTCAACATTCTGATATACAGTGCGCCCCATCGCATCTATAAAAGGGTATGGTGCCATCCCACGACTGCCAACCCCAATGGTGTAAATGCGGATGCCAAATTCCTTTGCTAAAGATGCCGCAAACTTTGGTGCCATCTCCCCTGCATTGTTCTCGCCGTCCGTGAGCAAGATAATGACCTTGCTTTTTGCTTCGCTGTCCTCAAAACCTCGTATCGCAATACCCAAGCCCGTACCAATAGCAGTGCCGTCTTCCATCAAACCGGTTTTTATGTTCTGAAACTGATTGATTAACACCGAATGGTCGGTCGTTAGTGGACAAAGCATATAGCTCTCGCCACTGAATACAACTACCCCTATCCTGTCGTTCTGTCTGCCGCTTATAAACTTTATGGCTACATTCTTAGCAGCTTCCAACCTGTCGGGCTTAAAATCTCTTGCCAACATCGAGGTTGACACGTCTACAGCCATGATAATATCTATACCCTCAACAGACTTATTCTGCATAGAATCATGCACTTGCGGACGAGCAAGCGCAAAAACAAAGGCAACTACGCTCAAAATCAAAAACACAAAGGCAACATGACGCAGGTAGTGCCGTATGGTTTTTCCTACTTTCTTAATACCCATAAAAGTTGAGTATTGCAAAGTGGGTCGTGATTTACTGAATCTCCATATGTATAATGCTATAAGGGGAATTAGAGCAAACAAAAGGTAGAAATACCATTTGTTGGCAAAAATAATATCACTGAATTTTATATCTCCAAAATTAATCATTCTACTTTAGCTAATAGCCTTTTGCCGTCAGCTTCTAACTGATAGCCAATATATTATATTATCGTTTATTTTCTTTTGTATCGCCTTCTTGCAAAGTGCCTTTGTCCGTTTCTCTGCCTGTAAGTCCTATATTGTCCTTATCTGTATCTTGCGATTCTGCTTCAACACTCTCGATTTCGCTCGTCATAGTTTCCTTGACAAACCAAAGTGCCTTATTGAAAAACTGCACATGCTCGCTCTCATCGGGAAAATGTTTCGCAAACTTCACCAAATCAGCATCCGACAACATTCCTTTCAACTGCTCCAACTGTTTTGGAGTAAGCAAACCACTGTCGTCTTTAAATTCTTGCACTATCTCGCTTGTCGTTGACTCTAAGGCATTTATACAAAATCGCCCTTCGATATACACTCTAACAATATCAGACACCTTCGAGAAATATGTCTTGGTATCCAGAGATTTCCACTCCTCGCCATTCTTCACTTTCTCCAACTCACGCAAGGCAATGACGTAGGCAGGTTCTCTTTTGGCAATCTCATTTGCCTGTTTTCTATTTATATACTTGTAGACAAGTAATATTATCAAAGCAATAATCAGAATTGCCAACAGCCCACCAAATAACCATGGTGCTATCTCCTTGAATGTTACGGGTGCTTCGATAACGCTGTCGATAGGTGCAGGCGGTTTATCAAGATGTACAGTGTCGGGATAAAACACCGTCAATTTAATTCCATCAAGTATCATGGTGTCTATCATAGCACCATAACCCACTTCCATAGGGATTTTCCCTAAATCGTAAGACCCTAACTCAAATGAGGTGATAAGTGTCTTCATGGAAATATTGGTTGTGTCGCCAATTTTGGTAGTGTCGAAAGTGCCCGTTTTCAGAACCCGAACATCCTTGACAATGGTGTCTGTAAAAACAGGGAAATTAAGCACTATATTTTTGCCGTCGCCGGTGTATCTGCCAACTATATCCAACTCTATTTGGTCGCCTATCAGCATCGAGTCTTGCATACTCCAGCCTACTGTAATGCCGTCAGCCTTTGCTGTTGCTACAAATGCCAATAATGGCACGACCGCCAACAATAATCGCTTTATTTTTATTTGCATCATAATCTCGACAAAACTCTATATTCGTTTTTTAAACAGCGAAATCAAAGCTCTCACATAATCCTCCTGAGTATTGACATACGCAAAGTCTACTCCGCTCTTTTTAAATGACATATGCAAATTCTCGCAATAGCCATTCCACCACGTGCTTACTTGTCTTTTTACCGAACGACTTGATGTATCTACCCACTGAGTTTTACCAGTTTCAGCGTCTTTCAGTTGTATTAAACCAACATTAGGAATTTCCAACTCTCGCTCGTCGAAAACTTGCAGTGCTACGATGTCGTGCTTTTTGTTGGCAATGGTCAGAGTCTTTTCAAAGTCCTTTGATTCCTGATAAAAATCAGAAAGTATAAAAGCTGTACACTTTTTCTTAATTGCTCCTACCAAGTACCTCATTGCCTGAGTAATATCTGTCCCCCGACTGTCAGGATTGAATGCCACAAGCTCTGCTATAATCCTCAAAACATGCGCCTTACCTTTCTTTGGGGGGATAAATTTCTCTATCTTATCAGAAAAAAGAATGAGTCCTATCTTGTCGTTGTTGGTCATTGCCGAAAATGATAAGACTGCCGAAATCTCGGTCATTACCTCGTGCTTAGTCTTTTCGTCGGACCCAAAAAGCCCCGATGCGCTTACATCAATCATCAATACAACCGTAAGTTCGCGCTCTTCCTCAAAAACCTTTACATAAGGATGATTGTAGCGTGCCGTTACGTTCCAGTCTATATTCCTAATGTCGTCGCCATATTGGTACTCTCGCACCTCGCTAAACATCATACCTCGCCCCTTAAAGGCACTATGATACTCGCCGGCAAATATGTTGGTGCTTAATCCTTTCGACTTTATTTCTATCTTTCGTACTCGTTTTAACAGCTCTTTTGTTTCCATCCCTTATCAAATTCTACGGAACTTCTACAACATTGAGAACTTCGTTTATCACCTCTTCGGGTGTAATGTTGTTGGCTTCTGCCTCGTAGTTGAGCCCCACTCTGTGGCGCATTACATCAAGACAAACAGCTCGCACATCTTCGGGGGTAACATAGCCTCGACGCTTGATGAAGGCAAATGCTTTGGCTGCCTGTGCCAAGCTGATACTCGCACGTGGCGAACCTCCATAAGAAATCATATCGGCATACTTGTCGAGCTTATACTCTATAGGTGTGCGGGTGGCAAACACTATGTCTACAATATATTTTCTGATTTTCTCGTCAAGATAAACTTCGTTAACAACATCGCGAGCAGCAATGATTTTTTCGGGCGACAAAGCTGTCGATGGCGTAGGGTAAGTCTTCAATAAGTTGTTTTGAATAATCTCACTCTCCTCACTCTTCGACGGATAGTCGATGATGACTTTCAGCATAAACCTGTCGAGCTGCGCCTCAGGCAAAGGATATGTTCCCTCCTGCTCCAAAGGGTTTTGTGTTGCCATTACCAAAAACGGAACAGGTAGTTTGTAGGTCGTGTCGCCAATAGTAACCTGTCGCTCCTGCATCGCCTCTAGCAAAGCTGACTGCACTTTCGCCGGCGCACGGTTAATCTCGTCGGCAAGGACAAAGTTTGTGAATATAGGTCCCTGCTTTACTATAAATTCTTCTTTCTTCTGACTGTAAATCATTGTTCCCAGTAAGTCGGCAGGCAATAAGTCAGGAGTAAACTGTATGCGAGAAAAATCAGCATCGATAATCTTCGACAGCGACGTTATTGCTAGTGTTTTCGCAAGTCCCGGCACACCCTCCAAAAGAATATGCCCGTTAGACAACAAGGCTATCAACAAACTCTCAGTTAAATGTTGCTGACCCACTATGCTCTTTTTCATCTCGTGGGTTATTAGGTCGATGAATGAGCTCTCTCTCTCTATCCGTTCGTTTAACTCTCTGATATTCACACTTTCGTCCATAGGGTATGATTTTAATGTTCAACAAAATACGGTCTTATAACGCACTCCAACTATATATATTGCATTATAAAATGCTTTTGACTTTACGTTTTTGTTACTTCTTTCTGTTCTTTTTCATTTGCTCTTCCTGACGCTTCTGCGCATCTTCAAGCATCTTTACAAATCTCGACTTCTTTTGTGGCTTCTTCGATGTGGCTTTGCTGTTCATCTTCGTCATCAGCTTTGCCCTAACAGCATCCTCGTCTATCATCCCCCGAACCAAATAGATTTGTCCAATGGTTATAAGGTTCGACAATAAATAATAGTAGCTCAATCCAGCGGCATAACTGTTGAAAATAAATAGGAACATTATAGGCATCATGTACATCATCATCTTCATACCCGGCATGCCCTCCGAAGTCTGATTTTGGGAATTTAGCTTGGTCGAAAAGATTGAGGTTATGGTCATTAGCACACAAAACAAACTAAGATAGCTGCCCATAAATGGAATGGAAAACGGCAAGCGGACAAAATCATCGAAGGACGACAAGTCATTCACCCACATAAACGGCTCCTGACGAAGCTCTATCGACGATGGGAAAAAGAAAAACATAGCTATCAGCACAGGCATCTGAAACAACATCGGCAAACAGCCGCCTAAGGGATTGATGCCAACTTTCTTATACAATGCCATCGTTGCCTGCTGACGCTCCAATGCCTTCTCCTTCGGATATTTCTCGTTTATGGCATCTATCTCGGGCTTCATCACTCGCATCTTTGCCTGCGACTGATAGGTCTTGTAGGTAAAGGGAAAAATAAGGGTCTTTATGAGTATCGTAAGTATAAGAATTATAAGTCCATAACTGCCGATATACCTGTTCAGAAAATTAAATACAGGTATTACCAACCACTGATTGACCGGACGAACTATAGCATAGCCCAAATAAACCAGCCTCTCCATCGAAGTCTTATACTGCTTCAAGGTGTAGAAATGGTTTGGTCCAAAATAAAATGCCAAATTATACTCGTTGTCAGACTCCTCTTTTATGTCTATATCTGAAGTAAATTGAGGCAATTCGCTCTTTGCCTCCGACTTGATTGCCTCCAGTCTTGCAGAACTGAAATTTCCTCCCTTGTTCAACAATACCGCCGAAAAAAACTGCTGTTTATAGCCTATCCAGTTTATCGGATTGCGAATATCCTCCCGACTACTCTTGGTGCCTTCAATTTTCTCTACATCTCCCTCATCAAGTTTATAGTATAAGTCGGTGTAGTAGTCCTCGCCCATTCTTTCGTTTGGTCGTTCTTGTGGTATCGGCTGTGTACCCCACGTAAAACCCAAATACCCACGATTGGCATTCGACGCATATATCGACTCAAAATCCTTAGTAACAACATCAAAATCAAGCATGTAAGAATTGTATGGCAAAGTATATCTGAAAGTCATCTCCTTGCCGTCGGACGAACGTGCCGACAGCTCGATAGACTCAGAACCAAAACTATGCTTCTTGTTATACTTTTCTTTACCAAAGTCGCTCCTATTTACCTCCTCGCCCTGCACGACAGTGGCTTGCGGAGCATCGGTACTAAAATACAATTCCTTGGTGTTGATTATCGCATTGCCCATCGTAAAGTTGAAGTTCATATTGCTGCCATGCTCATTGAACAGAAATACATTCTCTCCTTTGTAGAACGATGATTTATAATCTTTTAGCTCTGCCGAGACTACACGTCCACCCAGATTGCTGATTGTCAGCTTTACAACATTGTTCTCCAAGGTGTAGTACTTCTGCTCTCCAGAGACTAATCCTGAAAAACTACCGTATTTATTGCTGAAAAATGTCGAATCTTTTTTATTTGCAGATGCCAAAGCCATGCTGTCGTTGACAAATGAAACCTGCGACGTATCATTTTTAATAGTCTCCTCGACAGGTCGTTGCGCTGCTGCAATTGAATCTTGTATGCGTTGTGCCTCTTTTAGTTCTTTGCTAGTTTTGGATGTATAATACTGTGCCGCAAAAAAGATTACCCCTATCAATATAAATCCAATAATCTGATTTCTATCTAATTTCATATGTTTATAATTTTGCAATAAGCTGTAAGCTATAGGCTTTAGGCTTTATGCTTTTGCTGTTTTTAATCATACTTCTGTGTGAGACTTGTCTCATGGCTCGTTTCATCTGTTTATTTTTAGACAACAGCCATTATCACATTACCTAATTATTTTTTATTCTTTATAAGTGCTCCTACAAATGCTTTAAACAATGGATGCGGATTGATGACTGTACTCTTATATTCGGGATGAAATTGCACCCCCACAAACCAAGGATGCTCCTTTATCTCTACTGCCTCTACCAGTCCCGTCTCATCGTTCTTGCCGGAAGCAATCATGCCTGCTTCTTCAAACATTGCCAAATAATGATCGTTAAATTCATAACGGTGTCTATGGCGTTCGCTTATACTACCACTGCCATAAGCCCTATATATATTAGTTCCTCTTTTGAGCTTACAGGAATATTTGCCTAAGCGCATCGTCCCTCCTTTGGCTGTAATCCCCTTTTGCCCTTCCATCAAATCAATAACAGGATTGGTGGTCTTCGAGGAAATTTCTGCCGTGTTGGCATCCTTCAAGCCCAATACATTCTTGGCAAACTCTACTACTGCCATTTGCATACCCAAACAGATACCTAAAAACGGCACTTTATTCTCACGTGCATACTTAACTGCAAGCAACTTTCCCTCAATGCCCCTGTCGCCAAAGCCCGGAGCTACCAAAATACCATCGCAGTCTTTCATCGCTTTGCCAACATTCTTATCACTAAGCTCCTCCGAATGAATCCACTTGACATCAACCTTGCATTGGTTTGCCGTCGCTCCATGAATTAATGCCTCAACTATCGACTTATAAGCATCGTGCAATTCAACATATTTACCAACCAAGCCAATCTTAAGCTCATGCTTAGGATTATTCATCCTTTCAAGAAATTCGTTCCATGCAACTAGCTCAGGCTCATTGCGCTTCTGCAAACGCAACTTACTCAAAACCGTCGTATCCAACTTCTCTTGCAACATATTCAAGGGAACCTGATAAATCGTAGGCGCATCTATCGACTGAACAACCGCACTCGGATCTACATTACAAAATAAAGCTACTTTCTTGCGAAGATTCATATCCAACTCATGCTCGGTACGCAAAACCAAAACATCGGGCTGAACACCATTCTCAAGAAGCTCCTTCACAGAATGCTGCGTAGGCTTTGTCTTTAACTCCCCCGATGCTGCCAAATACGGCACTAAGGTCAAATGTATTACCAAGGCATCATTGCCCAACTCCCACTTCAATTGACGTACGGACTCGATAAACGGCAATGACTCCATGTCGCCAACCGTGCCGCCTATTTCTGTGATTACAATATCATAGTCATCCCTAGAGCCTAGCACCTTTATATGCCGCTTTATCTCATCGGTGATATGTGGTATTATCTGTACCGTCTTGCCAAGATAATCGCCATGACGCTCCTTTTCTATAACGGTTTTATAAATACGCCCAGTGGTGATATTATTACGCTGTGAGGTAAACTCATTCAAAAATCGCTCGTAATGTCCCAAATCCAAGTCCGTCTCTGCTCCATCCTCAGTTACAAAGCATTCGCCATGTTCGTAGGGGTTCAGAGTACCCGGATCTACATTAATATATGGATCCAGCTTCTGAATTGTAACCCTATAACCTCTCGCTTGAAGGAGCTTGCCCAGCGAGGCTGCAATAATTCCTTTACCTAATGATGACGTTACGCCTCCGGTAACAAATATGTACTTAGTCTTCGACACAATAAAAAATTTTGTGCAAAGGTAAGCAAAAGCTAGCTCTATTTCAATTCATATTTAAATTCCTCAAATCTATAATCTCTAAGCACTCGCCAAATAAAATAAATTTAACCTCCAAGTACTTAAATTACTGATATTTACATAACAACACCCACCGCCTCCAATTATACAAAAAACTAAATCGCAGTTAATTCTTAGTTAAATTCGATACAAAATACAGTATTTCTATTGCGAGTTTTAAAACTCATGCCTACCTTTGTCTCGTTAAGGTGAGATGTGCTGATCGATTTGGTATAATGTTTGCCAGCAGGTCGGATAAAGCCTTTTAAGTTTTCTTAGACAAAGAAAGATGTATTGCGCACAATAAAGTAAATTAGTAAGCGTTCTTACATTGTGTAAAGAAAAATGGTCTTTTTTTAATGACAAGAACTCAATTCAGAGATATTTTCAACAATGCTTTGGCATTCTTGAAAATATATGTCCTTCGGGACATACTTCTCTTTTCCATAGTTTAGTTAGTTTAGGTTGGGAAGGGCGTTCAGAGGAACGTCCTTCTTTTTAAAACTTTCAAAACTGATGGAACAAATAAAAATGAGTATCTTTGATTGAATTAAAATATATACCCTACGGGGTATACTTCTCTTTTCCATAGTTTAGTTAGTTTAGGTTGGGAAGGGCGTTCAGAGGAACGTCCTTCTTTTTTTTGTATCTCTATTAAACAAACTCAATCAGACACTCAGTTAATCTTTAGACTTTACAAAGTCGGCGAGAGAAAAGTACACCGACACAAGAAACTGTCGTGGACGCAAACTATAATAAGACTCACTTATGTGGAGATATTATCGTCAGCCTGAACCTCAAACATGTTCTCATCTTTACTTAAATCCATGTACAAGTCGGCAAGCTCAATACCGGTATTGTTGGATTTCGCAGATATAATCATCTGCTCGTTGGGTGCAAAAAACATTGGCACCAGACCAAAATCCCAAAGAAAAGGGCTTGCTCCAAAACCTAAATCTCCAGTTCCTGTGAGAGTAATATCATTCTTTAGCTTTATATTGAGCGATGTCCTGTCGGAAGGTTCCAAAGAGTCAAGCATTTTAAAGGGCTGATGATTTTGCAACACTTCAATACTTGTAGCAGAGCTGTGGGGCAAGTTCTTATTGGCAAGGCTATACCTGCCGCCCAGCAAGTCCATACCCTCGATATAGTACTTCTGTATTGCCCTCCCATTGTAATATATTTTCCCGTCCCATCATCTACCTCGAACCCAGGAATACGCTTTATTACATCCTCCACAGAACGGTCGCTACCACGCACATATGATGCTACCTTATAAACAAGAGTATCGCCTTTTATTATTACAGGAGGAGCTTCTACATCTATGTTACTTAGCTCGTACGCATGAGATTCTAAGATAATATAAAGATGTTGAGATTTATTGAGCAAGATTAAAGCTGTATCTGCAGAAAACATAGACTTACACTTCAGAACTAGAGTGTCAGGACTGAGAGGCAAATTTATCTTGAAGATTGCCATCACCATCCGAAATGCAGAAAGCCAAGGTCAAAAGGCTTCTTTGAGGAGACACCGTTACGCGTACTCCTACTGCAGGTTTAAGCTCTATGCCTTCTTTAAATTTAAGCGAGCCTGTAAGTGCATTTTGCGAATATACACAAAGCGGACAGATACAAAAAACCAACAGCTGCAGCACAACTCCATATACTCTTGATTTCCTATGTATCTCGTTTCGCATAGGCACTTTTTTACTCTCTTTATTTAGACAAAAATATAAATTATCGTGATATAGAGGCAATAAGGACTATTGCACAACACTGAAACACTATTTATCAGGCTTTTCTATAAAATTATTCAATGAAGAAAAGTACCTCGCAATCTTTGCCGAAATATCATCAGGATTATTAGGATGAACAGTAGAACTGCAACTCTGCACTTTGAATGCCTTAAACATAGCCTCTCTTGAGGTGGTATATCTCATATCATTATCGGTATTTCTGTATATGGCTTTTTTTTCTTGAAGAATACCCGAAACCTCAAAAACATGTTCCTTTTTAGTATCATAAAGCCTGATAATCAAGCCCGGCAAGCCCGAAAATCGGTAGGACCCGTCGCTTATAGGAATTGCAGGAGCATACCATGCCACCCAGTCTCGTCCGCCAAAGCTAGTCGTCGCCTTTTGGCAAAAATGCCGCCCTATAGTAGCCGTGTCAGTACTCAGCTGCCATGTCATTAACGACAAGGCTGTACTAAATCTGTATACTCCCAGATTTGCAACACTTACCTCGGTAGACATGGTATCGTCTTCAAAACTCTTAAGTACTGCAAAAAGGGATATTGCATTTATCTTGGGAAAAGTTTTTGAAGCATCTATATAATCGTTTATAAAAAAGCTTTCACCAGAATGCTGCCTTTTTGCCCATTTGCAATCTAACTCCTCTCTCAACCAATACATTTCCGAACAAAACATAGAGAGTTTCTTAGAGCTAAGTAACATAAAACTGACATTATCAACATAATTATAATTGGTAGAATCTCTATGAAGCTCATAATCATAATGGACGACTAAATCACTAGTATCTAGCACTTCAGGCACGGAAATGAACGGCAGTTCCTGTCCTCTTGAATCTTGCGCCTTTACGGATGCTACTACCAACAATAGTAAAAAACAGTGTAAAATATTCTCTTAACTCTCAGTTTATTTCTCTGTTATCAATCGAATCATGGCATTTATATCATTTTGTATCAACTTACTATATTTATAGGTATATGGGCAGAGCTTTGCTTTGCTCTGCCCATACTAACATGCCCTACCAAGTAGTGGACACTTTTCCTAGTGATTCAGTGTCTGCAATATCCATTGGCTCTTTTCTATAGGCTTTTCCGAATCCACCTATGGCTTCATCGCAGTAGTAATAATAAGAGAATGCAAATTTTAACCGAATTAAAACGGCAAATAAATAGAAAATCTGCTATTTTATCAAAAAATCGAAATTATTTATCGACTTTTCCTCTAATCTGTTCGACAATATCACAGCATCAGAACATCACAGCATCATAGTATCAAACGAGCTTCCGCTTCCGCCACCACATCAAATAGCCCGTTATCGGCATGCCTGCAATGATGAGGCTTGCTATAAACGCCAAAACACGTCCCCAAATTCCAAAAATAGCTCCCGTGTGCAGGTCGTAGTTCATACGTATGAGCTTGTCGGCAGCATCGTTGTCTTTATGTCTGCCGTAGATACTTGGTGTATTGAGTTCTTCCAAAGTGTATTGATCAAAATAACGATAGTCAATATTATAGTACAAGTTCTTTTCAGGTGCAACCTCAATGGTGATACAGCCTTGTGCGGAGCGAGGAAACTGAACTCCTATCTGAGCAGCATCGGGATTTTCTGACTGTATACGGTAGAAAATCCTATCAACCGAAGGACTCTGCACATCTGCTTGCCCCTCTGTCGGGTCGCCACTCTTAGGAGCTGCACGCTCCAAAACTTTCTCTCCCCCAACACTTGCATACACTGCCGTTTTTGCCCAATTAAAAGTTATCACAACACCTGTTATAGCAAATATGACAGCAAA
>JBKEAJ010000006.1:0-21315 GCA_047972135.1 Bacteroidales bacterium
ACGGCTTTGAGGAGATTCAATTAAAACTCTATCCCAATATGCGCCATGAGATACTCAATGAAGATATCAAAGAACAGGTATATGCCGATATTATGCAGTGGATGAGCAAATTAATTGATAGGGAGTAATGGTTTTCTTACCTTAATGACATTGCTTCGTCGCCAGCTCCTCGCAATGACGTTTATGTATTTCATTCGTAATTGAATAATTGCCGTATACCCAGAGTATTTTTAAACCCTAAACAATTAAACAGTTCAACGATTAAACTTTAAACTCCTCAACCTCAACCTCAACCTCAGCCTCAGTCTTACACGCTAGACACTACCTTGTCAATATCTAATCTGGACTTTGGCGTTACAGCGGGACGATTTGAGTCGTTTTCATCGCGATAGCCGATAGCAACGGCAAAAAGGGCACGATAGTCCTTTTGAGCCAAAATATGGTCGTATTCTGCAGTATTAATACCTTCCATCGGAGTGGAGTCGACCCCTGCCAAGGCACAAGCACTCAGAAAGAAGCCAAGCGACAGATAAACTTGGTGTTCCATCCATGCTTTAACAGCTTCGTTGCCATGAGGTTTCAGCATATTATCGTAGTAGTCCAATACTCTTTCAGGCAAGTTCTCTTTGATGTGTTTCTCAAGGAGTTCTACTTTGTCAATAACGCTGAACACCACTACATGACTGGCATTTCTAACCTTTGGTTCATTGAATAGCGACACCTTTGCCAGCTCTTCCTTTATTTCAGGCTTTGAGACAAAGGTAAAATGCCAAGGCTGGCTGTTGATTGAGGACGGACTCATGCGCAAGATTTGCTTTAACTCGTCTATCAATTCTTGGGGGATTTTCTTTGTTGCGTCGTACTCCTTTGTGGTATAACGCTCTTGTGTAAGTGTTTTAAATTCTTTCATTTGTATCATATATTCAAAAACGGTCAACCGTCTCCGTCTGTTTTAGACCGTAAATATAAGAAAATAGTTCATACCATCGGACTAAACCTTAAACAATTCAACTCTAAACCTTTTTATTTATTATATTCATCATCCTGCAATCCGTAACGTTACGGGGGTAATGGTGTGTCCTTCCCCGAGGCGTTGCCACGGGCTGAATTAATTATGGCTTGCAGCCATAAACAGCCCACATCGTAGCTTTGTAATATCGTAGTATCTACATTTTCTCGTCATTGCGAGCGATAGCGTGGCAATCTGCTCTTTGTTGCTAGAGATTGCTTCGCCGCCAGCTCCTCGCAATGACGAACTTTCATCGGCAAATCTAACTCATCGATAGTCTCATAAATAGTGTTCTATTTGGTGGCTGAGATGGCGCCTCTTTAAAATACCTTTATAATAACTTAAGAGTTTGAGATATAGGCTTTCAAAAACACGCCAATCCCGTTTAGCATTACCATCACTCATGGTCGAGCGCGCAGGGCTTTGCTTTAGACCAATATCTTCTATAAGCTTCTCACTCATGCCAATACCTGCCGAAATCTCATTTAGCGAGTCACATCGGAATAGCTGTCCGAAAGTTAATGCAACAAATTGATCGTAGGTTTTGTATTTACTACAGCCTTTGTCTGCATTGTGTTTTGCGACACAACTGTTAAAAAGCCAACGAGGAATTAGATTTAAAATTTGTCTTATTACTGGTTTGTCTGTATTTTTGTTTCGCCTGAAAAGTCCCATCTTTTTTGATTTTGTGATGAAAACAAAAATAAGAATCCTTCAGGCTTTTATCTATATCTAAAAAATAAACTTTCGGATGATAGTGTTGATAAATGAATTATTTTTGCACAGTTATGAACTTGCACCTAAGTAAACTTTCATATTTCAGGCTATCGAGAATATCTGCAGGAATATTTTTGATAATCTTGCTGTATGTCTCTGTCGATGAGGCAATAGCTCAGGAAAAGGATAGGAATTACTATCGCGACAGTATTGTTCTCAGCAACAATGACTACCTAAAGGGGCGCATACTTAGAATGGATAAAAACATTCTGACTTATAAGACAAGATACAGCAAGGATGATTTCTCTATCAAGTGGGACAAGGTGTCTGAGTTATATACCAATAGGTTTTTTATTACGACCTTGCAAAACGGGGCTCGCTATATTGTGAAACTTAATACCGACAGTACTTCCGCAGACAACAGTGTGATAATGATATATGCAGAAGACACGTCAAAATTTGGACGTATAGACATTTCACATATTGTACATATTGAGCGAGTTAATAAGCACGGGCGAATAAATGCAGGTTTTGATTTGGGCTATAACTTCACATCATCGAATAAACTTAGTCAGGCATCTTTCAATACGGATATAAGCTATTTCAGAGATAAGTGGCGAACGAACTTCAATGCCGGCTTGCTGTCGAACAGTCAGGAAGATGCAAACTCCTATCTCCGCATAGATGCAAGCCTATCGGCAACGTTTTATCTACGAAAGGCTTGGCTCATAATGGCAAATGCGGACTTTCTCACAAACGAAGAACAACACCTTAAAAGGCGTAATACGAATATGGCGGGCTATGGCAGGTACATCAAAAATTCGAATATGTATTATATTCTGACGGGTTTAGGGCTTGCATGGAACAACGAGGAATATAGCAATACGACCTCTAATGCCCGCAATTCAATGGAAATATACAGTGGGACGGAGGTCAGCATTGTGGGAAATTCGGATGTCGACTTTAATATGAGGCTGAATATGTATCCGGGCATATCGGATTGGGGACGTTTTAGGTCAGACCTCAGCACTTATGTAAAATACAAACTGCCACTAAATTTCTATATAAAACTGAGCTTCTCTTTCGACTACGATTCAAGACCTGCCACCGATGCCGACCAATTTGTTTATGTCTTGCAAACGGCTTTCGGCTGGAAGAATAAATGAGGTGCATCGACGATAGAAATTATCTAAATTTAATTTATTAGTTACAAGGCTGATGGCAAAGTCTTTGATAAACTACTGTGTTCTAAAATGAAATTATATTAAAACAAAGTGTTTAAATGAAGACAGTAAATTTTATAGGCATCATGTTGTGCCTGATTTTAGGTTTATCGGCGTGTAACAATGACGAAGACCATGTGGCATCGCCAGAAATCAGAACTTATGCATTTGACTCCGATGAAAACTCAAGTCAGATGTATCAAGACGATGAAGCGATGGATAGTATTTACGATGGAAAGTGGAGACGATTTCAGATGGCAAATCTTCTACGAGTAAGACCTATATCAAGAGACAGTATAGAGGTAGCAAACTTTGCTCCGGTAGACCTTGCCGATGCTAGCATAGTTGCAACGATTGAGGGGTATAGCGAAGCGATAGAGCTGTTTAAGATATCGAAGATACGAGGACACGGCAGACAAGTTATAAAGTATCCCTTTGCCGATGGGCAGACTAAGTTTTTCAGCATCTCAGGAGAAGAAGTTGATTTATCAGCACATAGCCATGGTATTGGCTCCGACTCTATATCTTTTGATTTTACAGGCGAAACGGAGTTGATTAAGAAGTTTTTAGAGCTTAAGAAATCGAAATGGGAGATAATATTTTGGGATTATACAGGTAATGGAGGCAACTGGTCGTCGACCTTCACACCCAAAGATGCACGCCGCTTTACAGGATTGATGATAAACCTTGCCTATATGTTTGTACAAGATGATTATCGTGCAGAGTTTGTGAAGGAGTACATAGTTGGCAACGACGGTACGACAGTTTTTACAGATGAGCAGAAGAATGGTGTTCTTGACGAGCTAAACGACAAGGATTTCTACGAGCTGGGTAAGATTTCTAGTGATGTTGGGACTGATGGTCTTGGAGGAGGCTCTGTTCTTGGGTTCAAAGAGTGGATTATTGCAGGCTACCTTCGATATAGCTCGGGAGTTGCAGATATTACCTCACATGAGCTAATGCACACCATTGGATACGGACATTCATCCAATCTCACCTACTCTAAGGATATTGATACCGACGAAGACGGAGTGAAAGAGAATACGGGCATTAACCCCGTAACAAGGAGGATAATGAAAAAGATGTTCGACGAGAACCGCTTTCCTATAAGCTCCGATAATTATTATAAATCCTCAGATTTTCCTTCTGCAAGCAAATCTGCGAAAGCAATACAAATACCTAGTCAAGTGGCATGTTGTGATGACTGTAATACAATGTTGAATCGTTGAACTGTTTAAAGTTTAAGGTTTAATTGCTTGAAGTTTAAAAATGCTATATGCCGTATGCTTTAGGCTATAAGCAAACAGCTAATAAACGAACGTCATTGCGAGGAGCTTGCGACGAAGCAATCTCTAGCAACAAAGAACAGATTGCCACGCTAACGCTCGCAATGACGGCAAAAATATATTGCGATGTGGGCTGCTGTTACAGGCTGAAAGCCTGAATCAGTTCAGCCCATGGCAACGCCATGGGGAAAGGAGTGACAAGACAATATGCGCCCTGTAAGGGCAGATTATTAACAGTAAAAGCATACGGCATACAGCCTATAGCATTAAAAAGATGAAGTAAATTTTTCATACATACATTCCCACCTACGAGAGCAGATCCCACGCTCGTTTTATATACACATAAATATACACACTGACCCTCTGATAGTCGCCCGACTATCGGGGGCTTTTTAAATTAAATTGGTAGCTATACTGCAAAAAAATAAGGGCAGACACATGTGTCTGCCCCTACATTTACTATTGATGGTGGCATCTGACCACTCACCACTGAGCTTACTAGCTCCTGTCGATACAATTCAAATCATTGAAGGCAACTTTTAGTCTCTCAATCATAGACTCTTCGCCTTTTCTAAGCCACACACGTGGGTCGTAGAATTTCTTGTTTGGCTTGTCTGCTCCTTCGGGGTTGCCAATTTGTGCTTGCAGATAGTCGTGGTTGGCAGCTTCATACTTGCGTATGCCGTCCCACATAGCCCACTGAGTGTCGGTGTCGATATTCATTTTGATAACTCCATACTCAATAGCCTCTCTGATGTCTTTTTGAGAAGAACCCGAACCACCGTGGAATACAAAGTTTACAGGAAGATCGCTTGTGCCTAGCTTGTTTTTTATGTAGGCTTGTGAGTCTCTCAAAATAGTTGGCTTAAGTACCACATTACCTGGCTTGTAAACACCATGCACGTTGCCGAATGATGCTGCAATAGTAAAGTTTGGAGAAATCTTCATCAACTCTTCGTATGCATAGCAAACCTCCTCAGGCTGAGTGTAAAGCATAGAATTGTCAAGATGAGAATTATCTACTCCGTCTTCCTCGCCGCCTGTGATGCCAAGCTCTATTTCGAGGGTCATATCGATTTTTGCCATGCGAGTAAGATACTGCTTGCATATTTCGATATTCTCTTTAAGAGGCTCTTCCGAAAGGTCTAGCATGTGCGACGAGAAAAGCGGTTTGCCTGTTTCTTTATGATGCTTTTCGCTTGCGTCAATAAGACCGTCAATCCAAGGAAGTAACTTCTTAGCAGCATGGTCAGTATGAAGAATAACAGCTACACCATAAGCCTCTGCTACAGTGTGTACGTGCTTTGCCGCAGAAGTAGCTCCAAGTACTTGCGTGCCTTGTCCATCTAATTTTAACCCTTTGCCGGCATAGAACTGCGCTCCACCATTGGACAATTGTATGATAACTGGAGAATTAACCACTTTGGCTGCTTCGATAACTGCATTGATAGAATCGGTACCTACCACATTTACGGCAGGAATAGCAAAGTTGTTCTCATTTGCAATGCGAAATACTTCTTGTAAATCGCGACCCGTGATAACTCCGGGTTTTACTTTGTCAAAAACTTTTTCAGACATGATTTTAAATTTTACTTATAACCTAATTTGTTCTTATATTAAACTTTTATCTTCAAATAATGTTCACCAAATCGCTCAAAAGCTGCTTTTTCAAGACTTTCTCTGTGGCTGGGATGAGCTATTGAAGTGAGTAATTTTGCTCGTTGTTGCATGGTTCTCCCGAAAAGATTTACTGCTCCATACTCCGTAACCACCCAATGAACATTGGCTCTAGTTGTTGTTACCCCTCCTCCGGGATGTATTATAGGAGTGATTTTGCTTGCTCCATTTTTCGATGTAGACCTCATGGCAAAAATAGCTTTCCCTCCCTCACTCCATGCAGCTCCGGTCATAAAGTCCATTTGCCCTCCGACTCCCGAATGATGCTTAGTGCCAATGGAGTCGGCACAAACCTGTCCTGTCAGGTCTATTTCTATTGCTGAATTTACGCAGGTAGCTTTGGGGTTCTGTGCTACAATTCGAGGGTCGTTGGTGTATGCAACATCTCGCATTTGCAGGATAGGATTATTGTCCACAAAACGGTATAACTCTTCGTGTCCAATCATAAAAGAAGCAATGAGTTTCCCCACGTCATTCTTTTTCATGGAGTTGTTGATAACCCCCAATTCAATCAGATGGAGTAGTCCCTGCACAAACATCTCCGTATGCACGCCAAGGTTTTTGTGTCCTGTCAGACTCGATAATACAGCGTTTGGAATAGAGCCGATGCCGAGTTGCAGAGTCGCTCCGTCTTCTATCAGTTCGGCAGCATATTTCCCAATTTTCCTATCGATATCCTCAATAGCAGGGTTGTCAACTGAGGCTATAGGGTTTTCATCAGTAGTAAAAATATCGAAGTTGTCAACATGCACTAAAGCATCTCCGTGTGTACGAGGCATATTTGGATTGACGGCTGCAATCACGGTTTTGCCCATCTCGATGGCTGCAAGTGTGCATATCACGCTCAGTCCCAAAGACACATAGCCGTGCTGGTCGGGTGGCGACACCATGCAAAGCACCACGTCGGGAGCTAGTATGCCTTGTCGTATCAAGCGTTGTGTGTCATACAAGAAAGCAGGAATATACTGAGAGAAACCCTCCTGAGTATGTCCTCTAAAGTTTGTATCTACAAACATCTGCTCGGTGTTAAACACGCCGGCAAGCTCCTTCGAGCCATAGTCGGCAGACGCCTGAGTGTGAACGTGTTGAAGAGTCACGTCCTTAAGCTCTCCGTTTTTACCTCTTTCAATAAGAGCATTGACCAACTCTTTCGACGAGCAGGCAACACCGTGTAGATGTACACGGTCGCCCGATTTGACAACCTTCACAGCCTCCTGTGGACTTATGTATTTTATATGCTTCATAACGAGATAGTATTGCGTACAAATGTACGGAAAAATCGGCAAATAGTATCGACGAATAATGCTTAATTGTTAATGGTGAATTATAAATGAAATAGATACAGGTTGAATTGTTTAATCGTTTAGAGTTTAGAGTTTAGAGTTTAGAGTTTAGTTGTTTAAGGTTTAAAGATGCTGAATGCTATATGCCGTACGCTTTAGGCTATTAGCAAACAGCCGATAAAAGTTCGTCATTGCGAGGAGCTAGCGACGAAGCAATCTCCTACAACAAAGAACAGATTGCCACGCTGCACTCACAATGACGGGAAAATGTAAACGAATCAACAATTCAACAAAAAAGTCTATCTTTGTCTTTGAATGCGTTTGAGGCTGTTCGTTCACCACTAACAATTCACCATCAATAATTAAAAAATGGCTGTCAGTCTGAAAATCTAAGTATCTGAAAATATATAAAATATAAACCGATGAAATTTACATTTTATCTAATGGGAATTGCAATGATAGCTTCCTGCACACAAACACAAAAGCTCTCCTATCCGGAGACTAAGAAAATCAGTGTATCCGATGATTACTTCGGAACAAGCGTTGAAGACCCCTACCGTTGGCTAGAGGATGATAACGCCGAAGAAACAAAAGCGTGGGTAGAAGCCCAAAATGAAGGAACTTTCAGCTACCTGAACAAGCTGCCAAATCGCAAGAAAATAGCCGACGAGCTTAGCGCAGTGATGAACTACGAGAGATTTGGAGTGCCTTTTAAAAAAGGAGGACGCTATTTCTACTATAAAAATGACGGGCTACAGAACCAAAGTGTTTTGTATATCACCGACTCCCCCAACTCTCCCGGAACAGTGCTACTAGACCCCAATAAATTATCGGACGATGGAACGGTTGCCTTGGCAGGAATAGAAGTTTCCGACGATGCCAAAACTTTGGTTTACTCCATCTCCCGAAGCGGTTCGGATTGGAATGAGGTCTTTGTGAAGGACATCGAAAGTGGCAAATTGCTGGACGACCACCTCGAATGGGTGAAATTTTCAGGTCTTTCATGGCACGACAATGGTATTTTTTATAGCCGTTACGATAAGCCTGAGAAGGGTAGCGAGCTATCAAAATCCAACGAATACCACAAGGTTTATTATCACAAGATTGGCACAAAACAGGCTGAGGATATTTTGATTAAAGAGGACAAGGAGCATCCACTGCGACTGCTTGGAGCAGGAGTTTCCGACGACAAGCATTTTCTATATCTGACCGCAAGCGAGGGAAGCAACGGCAACGCGCTTATGATCAAAGATCTACAGAAAGCCAATTCCGATTTTATCACTATTTGGAATCAGTTTGAATATCGCTTTAGTGTCGTCAACAACAGCGGTAAGGATTTGTATGTCATAACGAATTACAAAGCGCCTAGATATCGCTTGATAAAGATAGACTTCAATAAGCCTGCCGAGAGCAATTGGATTGACATTATACCCGAGAACGACAATGTGCTGAAAAGTACGTCGTTTGTGGGCAACAAAATTGTTGCAAATTATATGAAAGATGCCCGTAGCCTTGTAGAAATACACAGCATCAACGGTAAATTAGAATCGGAATTAGCTCTGCCCGGCATTGGTTCTGCCAGTGGCTTCACAGGAAAACCCGAAGACATGGAGACCTTTTTTAGCTACACTTCTTTCAACACGCCCGGTGAGATTTATAAATATTCATTCGAGACTAAAAAAGCAGAGCTTCATTTTAAGCCTAAAGTATCCTTTAATTCCGATGATTTTGTGGTAGAGCAGAAGTTCTACGAGTCGAAAGATGGCACAAAGGTGCCTATGTTTCTTGTACACAAAAAGGGAATCAAAATGGACGGCAACAACCCGACTTTACTTTATGGCTATGGAGGCTTCAACATAAGCCTAACACCATCTTTCTCTGCAACACGTATGGTCTTCTTGGATAATGGAGGCTTGCTTGCTGTGGCAAACCTGCGTGGTGGTGGCGAGTATGGCGAAAAATGGCATAAAGGAGGCACAAAAATGAATAAGCAAAATGTGTTTGACGACTGCATTGCAGCAGCGGAATTTCTTGTAAATCAGAAATATACAAATCCTAGCAAGCTGTCATTGCAAGGCGGCTCAAACGGGGGCTTGTTGGTGGGAGCGGTTATCAATCAGCGTCCTGATTTATTTAAGGCGGCACTGCCTGCTGTGGGAGTTATGGACATGCTTCGTTATCAGGATTTTACAATCGGTTGGGCATGGGCAGGCGACTACGGACGAAGCAATGACAGTAAAGAAATGTTCGATTATTTATACGCTTACTCTCCTTATCATAATTTAAAAAAAGATGGAAAATATCCTGCGGTATTAGTAACCACAGCCGACCACGACGACCGTGTTGTTCCTGCACACTCGTTTAAATATGCAGCCCGCTTGCAGGAGTACAACGCCGGAATGGAGCCAACCTTGATACGCATCGACACCAAAGCAGGACACGGAGCTGGCAAACCCACGGCAAAGGTTATCGAGGAATACACCGACGTATGGGCATTTTTATTTGACGAGTTGGGAATGAATTGATGGAGCGGAAGTAAAATAAATTCGATTTTATTTGGATTTTTGAAAAATGCTTACTATCTTTAGCCCGACAATGTGACTTATGTATCAATTTAAAAGTTGAAGTTATGAAGCTAAAAAAGAATCCAAGTAAAGATATTGAAAGAAACAAAGCACTGTTTCTGGCAATAGGTTTGAGTCTAGGTCTTTTAGGAGTCTGGGCAGTGTTCAGCACAAGTCAGGAGATTAACGCCACTGCAACTTTGGGAAATTATGATATAGAGACCGTAGTACTGGACATTCCGCAGGTAACACGCGAAAAAACTCCGGAACAACAAATGGCACCACCGCCACCTCCAAAACCTATCTCTGACAAAATAGAGATAGTGAAGGATATTCCAGAGATTGATGAGGGTGCTATTCCTGAAGATGAACCCAATGTTAAGGATGCAATTGAAGGGATGGGTCAGAGTGGAGCTGCAATCGTAGGAATTGTTGACACCACAGAGGTTCTTGATGGAGTTATAGAAGTGATGCCCGAGTTTCCGGGAGGAGAAAGAGCATTAGCCGCATGGCTCAGTAAGACAGTTAAATATCCTACTGATGCTCAAAGAGAAGGTGTTGAAGGACGAGTGACAGTAGAGTTTGTTGTTTGGAACGATGGGACTGTTAAGGACGCCACCATTTTACGTGGAGTACATCCATCTCTCGACAACGAAGCTTTGAGAGTTATGAGCAAAATGCCTAATTGGCAACCTGGAATGCAGGGAGGACGAGCCGTTAATTGCAAGTTTCGTCTGCCGATTACTTTTAAGTTACAACGATAAAATTAATATGTTTTTTTTGGCGAATTGAAAAACAATTGCTTACTTTGACCTGATTAATGTTTAGATAGAGTCTGTCTATAAAGTCAAATATCTGCGTTTCGCAAGCCTTGATATTTAACTTTCTAGTTTAGACTCCCGACATTATGGACAGACACTAGATAATAATTTATTAAATATAAGAGTCATGGAATTAAAGAAGAATCCAAGCAAAGATTTAGAGAAGAACAAAGGAGTGTTTCTTGCACTCGGGCTTTGTATTTGTCTTTTGGTTATCTGGTTTTCTTTCAAATCTACTCAACAGATTAAAGCCGCTGAGGACTTGGGAGATACTCAAGCAGAGAAGGTAGAGATGGAATTGGCACCAGTAACAAGAGAGGAGAAAATTGCTACCCCTCCCCCACCACCACCGCCACCACAAGTATCAACTGAAATTGAAATAGTAGATAACGACGTGAATGTAGAAACCGACTTTGAACTTTTTGATGACGATGTGAATAAGGACTTTGAGATACAGCAAGTTGTAAAACAAGCTCCCGTAGAAGTGGTGCAAAAAGAGGAGGAGATTGTTCTCATTGCAGAGGAAATGCCCGAATTCCCCGGCGGTTATCCGGCTTTACAGAAATGGATTGGCGGAGAGCTTGATTATCCTGTTGTAGCACAAGAAAACGGCGTACAAGGAAGAGTAATCGTTCAGTTCGTGGTTTGGAAAGACGGTACTGTTAAGGATGGAGTAGTCTTGAGACCCGTAAATCCTGCACTTGATAAGGAAGCTTTGAGAGTAGTGGCAAAAATGCCCAATTGGAAACCCGGTAAGCAGGGGGGACGAGCAGTAAACTGTAGATTCCAAATCCCTATAACATTCAAGTTGCAAAACTAAAAAAAGATTATTAATAACAATAGAATAGGGTTGCTTAGTCATAGGTAGCCCTTTTTCTCTAAATAGAATTTATACAAAATGAGAGTAGCCATAGTTGGAGCTAGTGGAGCTGTTGGACAAGAGTTGTTGAAAGTATTGGAAGAAAGAAATTTTAAATTGGATGAGCTCTTGTTGTTTGGTTCGTCCCGAAGTGCCAGCAAAAAATACCCCTTTAGAGGGCAAGAGATAGAGGTGAAAGAGCTTCAACATAACGACGATTTTAAGGGTGTTGATATTGCTCTGGTATCGGCAGGAGGAGGAACATCGAAAGATTATGCGGAGACAATAACAAAGCATGGAGCCATTATGATTGACAATTCCAGTGCATTCCGAATGGACGACGACGTGCCATTGGTAGTACCGGAAGTAAACGCCGAAGATGCAAAAAAAGCACCTCGCAATATTATCGCAAACCCAAACTGCACAACCATTCAAATGGTAGTTGCCCTTAAACCTATCAACGATTTATCGAAAATTAAGAAAGTGCACGTCTCCACATATCAAGCAGCCAGCGGAGCAGGAGCAGCAGCAATGGACGAACTTGTAACTCAAACTCGGCAAGTCGTTGCAGGCGAAAAAGTTACAGTTGACAAATTTGCATATCAGCTGGCAATGAACATTATCCCCCAAGTAGACGTTTTCACAGAAAATGGATATACTAAGGAAGAGATGAAAATGTTTAACGAGACACGTAAAATAATGCATTCCGATATAGAGGTCAGTGCCACATGCATACGCATCCCTGTTCTGCGGGCTCACTCCGAGTCTATTTGGGTAGAAACAGAGAGCGAGTTGTCGCTTGACACAGTTCGTACAGCATTCCAAAACGCTGACGGCATAAGCGTAATGGATAATCCAGCAAAGCAAGAATACCCGATGCCGCTATTTCTGTCGGGAAAAGATGATGTATATGTCGGACGGCTTCGCAAGGACCTGACCAATCCTAAAGGACTGACATTCTGGTGCGTTGGCGACCAGATAAAAAAAGGAGCTGCTCTCAACGCCGTGCAAATCGCAGAATACCTAATAAAATAATTCGTGAGGGTAAGTTAGTGATGGGCTTTATGATGAGAAGGAGTAGATTTTTATTGTTTCTGGTGATTTGTATGCTGGTGCCAGTGTTATCTTCCAACAGGGGTTTACATTCTTTGGGTGATGAAAGCTCCCTAGTTCGTGAACCATCATTTCTTATATTGCAAAACGATGCATGGGTGAACAGAACACTAGCATCGATGAGCATGGAAGAAAAAATTGCCCAACTGATAATGGTCGTTGCATATCCTGACAGCGGCGATGCACAGTTGTCGGCACTAAAAAAGAAAATTGCCGATTATAAAGTGGGTGGTTTTATTTTGGGAAAAACTCCGACAGTCAAGGAACATATTCGCTACGTGTCGGGAGCTCAAGCGGTGGCAAATATTCCATTGATGGTAGCTGCCGATGCAGAGTGGGGTTTGTCAATGCGTATTCAGGATATGGACAGATACCCATACAATATGACCTTGGGGGCAGTAAATAATGACTCGCTCATAACAAAAATGGGTAGAGAAATAGGCGAAAAGTGTAAAGCTCTGGGAGTGTCCGTCAACTTTGGTCCCGTTGCCGACATTAACTCAAACCGTAATAATCCCATAATAAATTTTAGATCTTTTGGCGAAGATAAATATCAGGTGTCAAGAAAGGTGCTTGCAATGGTGAAAGGACTGCAACACTCCAATATCTTGTCTACGCCAAAGCACTTCCCTGGTCATGGCGATACCGACACCGACTCTCACCATAGCCTACCCGTGATAAATAAAACCTTCTACCAATTGGATAGCCTAGAATTTTATCCTTTTGCAAGAGCTATAAACGACGGCGTGGGCGGAATAATGACTGCCCATATAGCCATGCCTCAGCTTACGGGCAAAGCAGATTTACCCTCTACTTTGTCTAGCCATGTTATAGATGACATTTTGAGAAAAAGAATGAATTTCAGAGGTTTAGTGTTTACCGATGCGATGAATATGAAGGGTGTTACTTCTCAATTCCCCGAAGGTCGAGCAGAGCTGGAAGCATTGAAAGCAGGTTGCGATGTTGTAGAGTATGTCATACGTCCAAATGTGGTTATCGATACAATAATGGCAGCAATAAACAACGGAGAGATTTCGGAAAATCTCATTGACAGCAGATGTCGTAAGGTCTTGGCATTTAAACTCTTTTCTAAGGTCGAGACCCCCGATATTACAAAATCCGACTCTATTGTTAATCTTGTAAAAGACAAGAAATATAATGCCACAATTAGTCAGCTTTATCGAAGTGCTCTAACAGTTACTAACAATATCGACAACATACTACCGTTGAAGGACTTGAGCACTGTAAAAGCGGCAAGCATAGCCATAGGTGCATCACGTCAGACCGATTTTCAAAAAATAGTGGATAGGTATATAGAAGCCGACCACTATTATGTCAATTCAAATTCTTCCGATGCCGCTATCGAGGCTCTAGTATCAAAGCTTGAGAAGAATTATTCACATGTTTTTGTCGGTGTTTATTCTTCGATTTTTCCTCGTTCAAATTATGGCATATATGACTCTTATAGCAAAACAATAGAAAAACTAGCATCATCAAAATTAAAAACAGTGGTCAGCTTATTCGGAAGTCCCTACGGAGCCGACAATCTAAATTCCCTTGACAGTGTAGATGCAATGATTTTTGCCAATGAGCAGAATGTTAATGCCGAAGAGGGTGCTGCACAACTCATATTTGGAGGCATTGGAGCATCGGGTCGATTGCCAGTATCCACTAAATACTGGAAAGTTGGCACAGGCATAGACCTAAAAGATGTGGCAAGATTGAGTTATGTCTCACCCGAAGAAATATATATCGACTCTAAGTTTCTGAATGACACCATCAACAAAATAATAAGAGAAGGAATTGCACAAAATGCCTTCCCAGGTTGCCAAATATTGATGGCAAAGAATGGAAAAGTATTTTATGAAAAAAGTTTTGGCTATCTCACTTACGATAAACGAGCTGGGGTTACTAATGACAACTTGTATGACCTTGCGTCGCTGACAAAAATTTTGGGGGCAGCTCCATCATTGATGTCTCTCTATGGACAAAAGAAATTCGCTCTTACCGACAATATGTCCAAATATGCAAGTAGTCTGAAAGGCACAAATAAAGAAACAATGCGTATTTGTGATATTCTCACTCATCAAGCAGGCTTACCATCGTGGGTGTCCATCTGGCCAAAGGCTCTTGATGTAGATAAAAACTTAAGAGCTGATGCTTTTGCTAAAACTCGCAGTAAAAAATTCCACTACCCCGTCAGCAATAATCTATACACAACGGACTCCTTTCGCACGGAAGTGCTAGATATTGTAAGAAATTCAAAACTCAACGACTCCAAGAAATACTTGTATACCGACTTAGGTATGTATTTTGTCCCCGAAATGGTAAAGAACATCTCGGGAGAGAGCTTCGTTCAGTATTTATCAGACAGCATTTATTCTCCCATCGGTGCAAGCTCAATGGGCTACAATCCAGCAGACAGATATCCGATTTCCCAAATTGCTCCCACCGAAAACGACCGCTTTATGAAGCGAGGACAGGTACAGGGATATGTACACGATGAAGGAGCAGCTCTACTGGGAGGTGTGTCGGGGCATGCCGGACTGTTTGCTAGCATTGACGATGTTGCCAAGATGATGCAAATGTACTTGCAAGAAGGTTATTACGGAGGCGTACAGGTGTTGCACCGCGAAGTAGTAAAGAAATTCTCACAAGAGCGTATGTTTGCTGCCGATGATAATCGTCGAGGTTTGCTGTTTGATAAACCATACCTTGAAAGTGAAAAAGCAGATAAAATCAGTAATGAGGAAGTGGACGGAATATACCCCTGTTCCGAAGCCTCGGATTTATGCTTCGGACATACCGGATTTACAGGAACTTACACATGGGCAGACCCAAAAAATGGATTACTCTTTGTATTTATTTCTAACAGAGTTTATCCCACACGGCAGAACCGAAATATTTATGCTCTTGGCATCAGACAAAAACTACTTAAACTGACATATAGAGCTGTTAATGAGAGCAATGCCAAAGAACAAATAAATAAAGGTATTTTAATTGATAAACCTCTCACCAATCTTGCCCCCAACATTAGTATAAATCTCGACAGTAATATACGTAGCTTTACTAATCCAAACTCAAATTAAGAAAACTTAATTCTATTGCCGTATATAAACAAAGATGTTACCTTTGTCAAAAAAGTAATAGATGTTTATTCTCGCACCATCAGCAATAATGACAGTTTGCATGCTTGTAGGTATCCTTTTCGGGATGTTTGTGCAAAAACCTGCATCCGATGATATGCAAAGCGAGAATATTGATTGTCTTGACAATCAATGGATTGCCAATGACAAACTAGAAGCCTCTGTTTATAACTACTCATCGCACAAAACATACGATTACTCTAAAGTCAAGAACAAGGGCTCTCAAATGTTGTTCTACGAGTCCTACGACCTACGAAGGCATAGCCAATGTTTCACATTGACAGCATCACAACATGAAGAAGGAGACTATCGGCGTATAGCGATGATTACTTTGTTTTTCCGACCTCCCCCAATATTGAGTTAAACACCTGTCATTTAGTTAGTAATAGTTTATCTCAATATAAAATCAATGAAAAAGAAATTTATCTTGTTTTCTCTTTTTCTAGTTTTGTCTACCCTGCTGTTTGCCGAAGGTGAACCCTCTGTAGCCGATTCTACAAAATGGGAATACGACAACCCTCAATACCTTAAAGAAGTGGTAGTTACTGCCACTCGCGAAGAAGCCCACTTAGTAGAAATACCATCCTCAATAAGCTACCTGTCGGGAAAAATACTGGATAGGTATATAAACAAAAATTTAAACCAAGTAAGTCTGACCATTCCTAGTCTCTACATTCCAAAATTCGGCACAAGTGTCGGCTCTCCCGTATTTCTGAGAGGTGTCGGTAGCCGTATCGGTGCACCGTCCGTAGGACTTTATGTGGATGGCGTGTCGCACTTTCAGAAAAACAGCTATAACTTTCAATTCTTGGATGTCGACAATATGGAAGTGCTGAAAGGACCACAAGGCTCGCTCTACGGTAGGAATACAATCGGCGGAGTGATTGTTATCAATACCATCTCGCCAATGAAAAAACAATTCACCGAAATAGAGGGCGAAGCAGCGACTTACGACAGATATTCTTTGAAAATATCTACCTATCAGAAACCTTCCGATAAGTTTGCTTACAGCCTATCTGCGTATGGGGGATATTTTAGTGGCTTTTTTAATAATGTTACGCTAAACGAAAAGGTGGACAAGGAAGACTGGCTATCATTCAGAAATAAACTGATTTATCGTCCTACAACAAGGCTGACCTTGGAAAATATCCTCAGTTTGGAAAATCGTAATGAAGCAGGCGAGGCTTTTGCTCCATACATTGATGGCGAAATTCAAGACATAGTATATAATCAGGATGCCGGATACGAACGCTTTTATCTATCTGATGGACTGAGTATTAAATACTACTTATCGGATAATACTACACTCAATAGCAGTACGGGATTTAGCTATATGAACGACGATTTGAAGAAAGATCAGGATTATAGTGCCGACTCAATTTATTTTGCAACTATGAAGCTAAAAGCAAATAACCTGACTGAGGAATTTACCCTGAATTACACTAGCGACAAGGTGAAAATGGTAGTTGGTGCTTACGGCTGGTATTCCGACGAAGAAAGCTCTGTCGGCATTGAGATGTATTCGAGAGATGTAGACTACATAAAAACCTATAATACTTCTACTTATGGAGCATCTTTGTTTGGTCAGTCCACCATTAAGGATATAGTTACAGAGGGGCTTTCTTTCACGCTCGGCATGCGCTACGACTACGAAAGCATAGACCGCGATTACAACTATGTTCTTAAAGGGAACACTCTGGTAGACACCTCTTTCGAGTCGATGACTTTCAAGGAAGTTACCGGCAAGTTTGGAGTGGTGTATGAGTTTAATAATAATTCCATTTATGGAACAATATCCAACGGCTTTAAATCAGGCGGTTACAACGATTCTTTCGAGCGCCCTGAGGATATGATTTATTCGCCCGAGAGTAGCGTTAATTACGAAATAGGAGCAAAGGCAAATCTTGGCGAGAAAGTGTATGCCGATTTTTCAATGTTCTATATTGATTGGACAGACCAACAAGTGTACATGCCTGTGCCAAGCGGAACAGGACGTATGATAAAGAATGCCGGAGAGTCGGTTAGCAAAGGGCTTGAAACAAGTTTTAATTTTACGGATGTACGCAATTTCTACGGAACTCTTTCCTACGGACTTACCAACCTGAAATTCACCAACTATGTGTACAAAGACAATGATTACAGCGGCAACTACGCTCCCTACGTTCCAAAGCATACATTCTCTGCAATGTTGGGACGCAAATTCCCCGTTAATTGGGGATTTATGAATCTGATTGATATCTCGGTTTTGTACAAGGGACAGGGAAAGATATATTGGACACCTACCAACGATGTGAAGCAAGACTTTTACGGCATAATGGATATGAACATGAGTATATACCTCACATGCGATGCGCGGCTGAGCTTCTGGGCTTCTAACTTGCTGAACGAGAAATATACAAGTTTCCTTTTTGAAAGCGGTCCAAGTCATTTTGCACAGCCCTCTGCTCCACGACAGTTTGGTGTGAAAGTTGCATATAAGTTTTAGTTTGTAATATGTTTAATAACAAGGAAATAGGAAAATATTTTACGCTGCTGATGCTCTATGTAGCTCAGTCTCTGCCAAAGAGTTTCTTTCTGGCATTAATTCCTATTTTACTGAGGGAGCAAAATTTCAGCCTGATGTATATCGGCTTATTGATGTCGCTCACAAGGCTTCCGTGGATATTAAAATTCTTTTGGGCTCCTTTGGTAGACAGCAGCGTTAAGAGTATTCAAGACATTAGACGTTGGGTCTTTATTCTTGGAGTCTTGTTTAGCGTTATTGTTCTCGTAATGCAGTTTATAGTTCCCGAGCAGAATATGCTAATCTTGGTGGTGGTAACTTTTGCACTACTAATGGTAACGGCAGTTCAGGATATTGCCATAGACATTTACGCAATATTTTCGCTCAGCGATAAGGAAAAGAGTATGGGCAACTCCATGCAGACGGCGGGACAGTTTTTAGGTGTTATCGTCGGCTCAGGAATCCTGTTAAAAGCCTATGGTTCATATGGTTGGAATCCGATAATATATCTGCTGGGAATTTTTGTTCTTATTTCCTTGTTTCCATTTTTAACTCATTCGCAGCAAATCTCGGTGAAAATCAGAAAAATGAAGCCAAAAGTGAGATTTGTCGAGATTTTTAAATTTGCCGACAATAGGCTGCGCACTATTCAGGTCTTAGTACTCATCAGCTTTTGTGCGGCACAGGTTATAATGACGGGAAACATGAAGCCGATGCTCATAGACCTTGATTACACAAAAAGCGAAATTGGTCAGATAATGGGAATAGAAGGGGCTACAATAGCCGCAATAGCATCTTTCTTAGGAGGTTTTTTGATGAAAAAGTGGTCGAGTCGAAAGTCGATGAAACTCTTTTCTGTGTTGGGGCTGCTATGTGCTTTGCAGTATTTATGCCATTCCTATTATTTCTCCGATTTGATGACAAAAAATTCTTATTTCATCAATAGTATCGTATGGTTTGTGTGGTTTAGCTATGGACTTTCGTCAGTGGCTATTTATACACAAGCTATGAAGTTGGTGCGCAAGGGCAAGGAAGGAACAGATTTTACGGTGCAAATAGCAATAATGCATCTGAGCTCTATTATATTAGTACCCTTGAGTGGAAAAATTGGTGATATTTTCTTATCACAAGGGCGTTCGGCGTACTTCGGTATCGGTATATTTGCAGTACTGCTAGCTATAATAGGACTTGTATTCATATTGCTATATCAGAAAGAAGAGCAGAAGAGCTTAATTTGTTGATGTGATAATTAGATAATGAAAGAATTGGTAGAAAAATATAACTTCCCAACGCCGCGATATACTAGCTATCCGCCGGCAAATAGGTTTAGGGATGTTTCGTCTGACGACGATACCCTCAGGTGGATTGTAGACTCCAACGAGTGCAGCCCCAAGCATATCTCCATTTATGTGCATATCCCTTTTTGCGAGAAACTCTGCCGTTATTGCGGCTGTCATGCCCTGTTTACAAGAGACGAAAAGGCTAAGGCAGACTATATGCAAGCTCTAAAAAAGGAGCTGGATATGCTGATGTCTGAGCTGGATAAAGGCAGAAAACTCGCACAGATACATTACGGCGGCGGTACTCCAAATTTTGTCGATATTTCTCATTTAAAGGAGATTAACACCAAGATTTTTGAAAATTTTGAAACTATCGAAAATCCTGAAATTTCCATAGAATGCAACCCTTCACTTATCGACAAGCAGATGGTCAAGGACATAGTCGATGCAGGATTCAATCGTGTTAGCCTCGGCATTCAGGATACTGACGAGGCAATATTGACAAGTGTCAACAGAGCATTACCCGCAATGCCTATCGGAGATATAGTCGGGCTATTCAGGAAAGCAAAGAACGATATACGTATTAATTTCGATTTTATATACGGATTGCCCGGACAGGATATCAAACACATGGAAGACAATATAGAGTTGATAAAAATGGCAAAGCCCGATAGGATAGCAACATTCTCATATGCACATGTACCTTGGATGAAGCCAAATCAAAAGGCTGTTGAGAAATTGGGATTACCCGATGATGCAACAAAATTGAGTGTGTTCAATTTCTTTTCAGCAGCTATTTTAGATTTAGGCTATGAGAGTGTGGGCTTCGACCATTTTGTGCTGCCAAGGGACACACTGTTTCACGCAAAACAGTCGGGCGAGCTACACAGAAATTTTCAAGGATATTGTACAAAACACACTACGGGACAGGTTTATGGCATTGGGGTTTCGTCTATCAGCCAACTTGCAAATGTGTATATACAGAATACCAAGAACACGGCGGAATACATTGAGTCTATAAATAAGGACAAGTTCCCTGTTGCTAGGGTCTGCTACCTCACCGACGATGACAAACGTGTCAGAAGCTCCATCGAAGATGTGCTATGTAATTATAAAACAGATATTTCCAAGTATGGCGGAGTGATGATGATACCTCACAAAACTTTGTTTGAAGAGCTTATAAAAGACGGAGTTGTGGAGTACGACGGCGGAACAGTAAAGGTCATGCAGTTATTTCCCGGAGCAGCGAGGGTAGTTGCCTCAACCCTAGACCCCTATTTTAAAAGAGATACGGCAAATCAACACTCAAAAAGCATATGATAATGCAATGTTGAATCGTTTAATCGTTGAACTGTTTAAGGTTTAATTGTCTAGGGTTTAGTTGTTAGTTGTTGGTTTGAAGTTAAGGGACGTAGTCCCGATATCTTCGTAGCAAAGAGATGTAAAAAAAATAATAGGGGCGATAGCCCTGATATAGATGCAGGTTTAATTGTTGAAAGTTTAAAAATGCCGTATGCTGTAAACTATAAGCAAACAGCCGATTTTAACAGCAGGACAGACACGCAGGTCTGCACCTACTTTAATGTTGCGATGATAACAGACGAATAAACGAACGCCATTAAGAGGAGCTTGCGACGAAGCAATCTCCTGCAACAAATAACAGATTACCACGCTATCGCTCGCAATGACAGATGACTAAAAACAGCAAAAGCATAAAGCCTATAGCTTATTGCAAAATTTTAAACAAATGAAATGAGCCATGAGACAAGTCTCATACAGAAGTATGATTATAAAAGAAATAACCACCCCGCCTGCGGCACCCCTCCTTCAAAAG
>JBKEAJ010000073.1:0-15206 GCA_047972135.1 Bacteroidales bacterium
CCGCAACTGAAAGGGCGCATTGAGCATTTTATCAGTCGTAAGGCTATGGATATTCAAGGCATTGGCAACGAGCTTGTAAATCAGCTTTTTGAGGCTGGGTTGATACGCGAGAGTCTCGATTTGTATTATGTAAAAAAGGAGGACGTCCTAAAGTTAGACCGTATAGGCGAAAAGTCTGCCGACAACTTGATAAAAGGAATTGAGGACTCAAAAAAAATCAACTTTGAAAGACTGTTGTTCGGCATGGGAATAAGGCATGTGGGCGAAACTACGGCAAAGGATATTGCCAAACATTTTAAAAGTCTGGATGCTATAAGTATTGCTACAAAAGAAGAGTTGGCAGAGGTGAAAGGTGTTGGCGACAAGGTGGCACAAAGCCTTATCGATTTTTTTGCCGACGAGGAAAATAAAAATATAGTTGCCAAAATTAGAAGTGTCGGACTTATCACAGAGGTGGAAACTGCCGAACTCAGTTCTGACAAGCTGGTGGGGAAAACTATTGTCATTTCGGGGACTTTTGAAAAACATAGTCGCGACGAGATAAAAAAACTTATTGAAGTAAATGGCGGAAAAAATGGAAGCAGCATATCAAAAAATACAAATTTCCTGCTGGCAGGCGATGGTATTGGTCCGTCGAAACTTGCTAAAGCAGAAAAACTTGGCGTACCAATAATCGGAGAATCAGATTTTGAGGATATGATTAAGTAAAAATTCATATCTTTACCACTTCAAAAATTAGGAATGAGTATTAAGGACTATATATCGCGATATCTACAAAATAAGCAAATTAAAAATCATCACAGAACTGTTGAATTTCAGAACTTTGCAGAGGTTCAGAGTGTCGGCATTATAGTAAGTCCCAAATATATGGAGGAATTACTATATCTCAGGAATAAACTGAAAGACAATGAAATAACGGATGTGAAGCATGTTATTATCGACCACGAACTGAAAAATAAAGATATATATGTAGTTGAAAACGATACATACGGACGAAGTAGTTTCAGTCGTTGGGGTTTACTCTTAGACGAAGATTTAAAAGAGTTTGTTGCTCGTCCTTTTGATTTACTCTTCGACCTATCTGAATACAACCAATATACTACTGTTATGCTTAAATTTTCGACTGCCAAACTGAGAGTCGGCAATAAAAGTGAATTGGAGGCAGAGTATGACTTTATTATTGCTTATGACAAGATGGATATGATATTCCTAGACCAAGCAATACACTATTTACAGGAAATAAAAAGCTAAATGACATGAATAATTTTGCATTTGAAGGAGTGGGTGTTGCGCTGGTAACGCCATTTAATCATGACAGAAAAATAGACTATAAAGCACTGGAAAATCTGGTGAAATATCATATCGACAGGAAAACAGACTACATTGTGGCATTGGGAACAACTGGCGAAGCTCCTTGCTTGTCTTTGGATGAGAAAAATGAAATTGTCAGAGTAATATGTTCTGTTACCGAAAAAAAAATACCACTGGTAGTGGGGGTAGGCGACAATGAAACACAATATTCGGTGGACAGCTTTGATGGATACGATTTCTCCAAAATTGATGCTGTAATGTCTTGTGTACCATATTATAATAAGCCTACTCAAAGAGGTTTATTGGAACACTTCAAAGCAATTGAGAAACGTTCACCCGTGCCAATACTATTGTATAATGTGCCGTCTCGCACAGGAGTGAATATGACCTCTAAAACTACATTGGAGCTGGCGCACCACTCCAATAAAATTGCAGGAATAAAAGAAGCGGCAGGCGATGTGGTGCAGGTGTCGGAGATTATTAAAGATGCCCCCAATCATTTTTCGGTGGTATCGGGCGACGATGCCCTTACTCTACCTACAATGAGCCTCGGCGGTAAAGGTGTTATATCCGTGCTTGCTAATATATATCCGTCTCTATGTGTGGAGATGGTGAGGAAATTCCTGGCAGGCAAAATCCATGAAGCACGCGATGTGCACAACCGCACTCTGGATTTGTGTCACCTACTATTTGCCGAAGGTAATCCCTGCGGTATAAAAGCAGCAATGGCAGAAATTGGGCTTTTGCAAAATGTACTTAGATTGCCTCTCGTACCAGTGGGCGAAAGCACACAAAAGAAGATTGCTAAAGAGCTTGAAAACTACAAAGATGTCAACACTAAGTGCTGAGTAGATAGCACTTCTGAGCACAGACCATAGATATAATTTATGAGCAAAAGACAAGATCTGGAGAGCATTCTAAAAACGCTAGACTTGGATGCCCCCACTTTCGTTATAAGCGAAGAACTGCTTGAGGAAAATCTTCAAAAAATCAAAAGAGTTACTGATGCGGCTGGAATAGAGATTGTACCTGCCTTGAAAGCTTCAGCACTCTGGCAAACATTTCCCTTGATAAAAAAGTATTTTAATGCTCTCGCCGCCAGCTCTCTATGCGAAGCTAAATTGTGTTTTGAGGAGTTTGGTGCAAAAGCCCATACTTACGCCCCTGCATTTAGCATGCGTAATTTTGAGGAAATTTGCGAATATTCAGACCACCTGATTTTTAATAGTATAGCCCAGTTTGAAAAATTTTATGATACCGCCTTGCAAAAGGGAGTGCAAAACTTTGGATTGCGTGTTAACCCTGCATACTCGGATGTGAAAACCGATAAATATAACCCCTGTATAGAGGGGTCGAGACTGGGAATATACCCCTCAGATATGCCCGAAAAACTTCCAAAGGCTGTCAAAGGACTGCATTTCCACGCTCTTTGTGAGTCCGACTCCTACTCTTTTGAAAGAGTCCTGAATAGTTTTGAGAAACATTATGGCAAATATCTTAGTCAAATAGAGTGGCTTAACTTTGGAGGAGGACACCTTATAACAAGTGAGGAATATAATGAGGAGCATTTTATATCCCTTGTGAAGAAATTCCAACATAGGTATGGCTTGAAACTCTATATTGAATCAGGAGCAGCCTTAGTTTGGCAATCAGGATGGCTAATTTCTCATATAGAAGACATAATCGAAAGCAAAGGAGTGAAAATTGCTATGTTAGATGTGTCATTTGCTGCACATATGCCCGACTGCCTCGAAATGCCCTATCAACCCGAAATAGTGGGGGCGGAAATAGCTCCGCAAGAGCAACACCATAAATACAGAATGGGTGGAAGCTCTTGTTTGGCAGGCGATTGGATTGGCGATTGGTACTTCCCGAAACCCTTGAAAGTTGGTGATAAGATAATTTTCAAAGACATGATTCACTACACGATTGTTAAAACGACCTTATTCAACGGAGTGGAGCATCCATCAATAGGGATATTGAAAAAAAATAATGATTTATCCATTCTGCGAAGATTTGATTATGTAGATTATAGAGGGCGGGTTAACTAACGAATTGATAGATTATTAGCAGATGTTGTCCTCCATCTGTTGATAAGTTGTCGTTCGTCGTTGGATTTATCTTAGTATATTTGTCTTTGATATTAAAGAAAAAAGTATAAAAATGAGTTCTAATTTTTCAACGTTTATTAGCACAATACTTAGTAACAGCAAGGAAGAAGCAAAAGCTCTGGGAAATAAAAATATTCTTCCTGAGCACATACTTGTTACTCTCTTGAAAAAAGAAAACAATATTATTGACAGATATTTGATGACAAAGAAAGTTGATAAACAATCTGTGATAGACAATATAGTTAAACATCTGGACAGTAAAAAGAACGGAGATAAATATCCCAAGATTTCACTGCTGTCAAGTGATGCCAACAAGATAATTGAGGAAATGATGCTTATGCACAAAAATCATCCGATGCACAGCAATAACGAATTGTTGCTGTTTCTTGCCATGATGAGGCACAAAAACCTCTTGTCGGCAATGCTTATGGAAAATGGTTGCGATTTTAAAGATATTGATAATGATATTATTACAATGTATAGAGATTATCGTAATGCCGATAAAAGCGAGGCGGATTTAACGATTGACTTTGGAGAGCATTTAACGGAGTTGCCAATCGACGGGATTTTTGACAATGATGATGATGCTAATGACCCCGACGAGGAGGAGGAAGAGGAAGAAGCGATATTTAAGAAAAGAGGAATGAAAAGCAATTCGGGAACTCCCGTATTGGACAATTATGGAACCGACCTTACAAGAGCAGCGGCGGAGGGGAAACTCGACCCTATCGTAGGCAGAGACAAAGAAATAGAACGTATTGCTCAGATTTTGAGTCGTCGGAAAAAGAACAACCCTGTGCTCATTGGCGAACCAGGAGTTGGCAAATCAGCTATCGCCGAGGGACTTGCCATTAGAATTTATGAGAAGAAAGTCTCGATGTTACTTCAAAATAAGAGAATTATATCTTTGGATATGGGCTCTGTGGTGGCAGGAACAAAATACAGAGGTCAGTTTGAGTCACGCATGAAAGCTATCCTTGAGGAGTTAAAGCAGTTTAAGAACGTAATCTTGTTTATCGACGAAATGCACACCATCGTCGGTGCAGGAGGCGCTGTCGGCTCTCTGGATGCCGCCAATATACTGAAACCCGCACTAGCACGTGGAGAAATTCAGTGTATCGGCGCAACAACTCTGGACGAGTATCGTAAGTATATCGAAAAAGACGGTGCGTTAGAGCGACGTTTCCAAAAGGTAATTGTTACTCCCGCAACAACCGAAGAGACAATACAAATACTTAAAAACATAAAGTCGCGTTATGAAGACCATCATAATGTAATATTTTCGGATGATGCTTTAGAGGCTTGTGTAAATCTGACAAATAGATACATTACAGATAGATGCCTGCCCGATAAAGCGATAGATGCACTGGACGAAGCAGGAGCAAGAGTACATATAAACACCGCTAACGTACCACCCCTTTTTAAAGAATTGGAGAAAGAAATAGAGGAAGCAAAGCAGAAAAAGGTGAATGCGGTGAGCAGACAGGATTTTTCCGTCGCGGCTACTTACAGAGATGTCGAAAAGTTGAAAGTGCGAGAGCTTGACAAGTGTATTCAGAATTGGAAAGAATTGATGCAGAATAATCGGGAGGTCGTTAGCGGCGAAAATGTTGCAGAAGTGATTTCCCTAATGACGGGAGTGCCAATTCAGAGAATCGCACAAGCTGAAGGAAAACGACTGATGAATATGGTGAAAGATCTGCAAGGTAGTGTTATCGGACAAGATGAAGCTATCGAGAAAGTAGCTAAAGCCATTAAACGAAATAGAGCAGGACTGAAAGACCCTAATAAACCCATTGGCAGCTTCATATTTTTGGGACCGACAGGTGTCGGAAAAACACAGCTTGCAAAAGTGTTGGCAACTTATTTGTTCGATAGCTCAGAAGCTCTGATAAGAATTGATATGAGCGAGTATATGGAGAAATTCGCTGTATCTCGACTTGTAGGTGCACCTCCAGGATATGTGGGCTATGAAGAAGGCGGACAGCTCACAGAGCAAGTCAGAAGAAAACCATATAGCATTGTGCTGCTAGACGAAATAGAAAAAGCTCACCCTGACGTGTTTAACCTCCTCTTGCAAATGCTTGATGAAGGACGATTGACTGACAGCTTAGGTAGAAATATTGATTTCAGAAATACGATAGTAATAATGACTTCAAACGTCGGCTCTCGTCAACTGAAGGACTTCGGACAAGGAGTCGGATTTTCGACAAGAACAGAGACAGAAGAGAATGAACATTCTAAGTATGTGATTCAGAAAGCGTTGAAACGAGCGTTTGCACCCGAGTTCCTAAATAGAATTGATGACGTTGTTCTGTTTAATGCGCTTACGAAGAGCGATATACATGCAATTATTGATATTGAGCTTAAAGAATTGTATGGCAGGGTTGCAGAGTTGGGACACAAATTGAAAATTACGGCAACGGCAAAAGACTATATTGTTGAAAAAGGTTATGACCCACAATTCGGTGCAAGACCTCTGAAGCGAGCTATACAAAAACATGTAGAAGACGCTCTTGCCGAGGCTATTATAAATAATGAGGCTGTCGAGAATGCAAGCATAACTGTGTCCTATGAGAAAAAGTCGGACGAAATAAAAATTAAAATAGCAGAGTCTCCCAAGCAAGAAGAAAAAACTAAAATAAGAGTCCGTCGAAAGAGGAAATCATGATTTTTTTTCAATATGCTATTGTAGTCTAAAGAAAAAGCTATATCTTTGCAACGCTTTTGAAAAAACAAAGGCATAAAATAAATGTTGACTCAGTAGCTCAGCTGGTAGAGCACATCACTTTTAATGATGGGGTCCAGGGTTCGAGCCCCTGCTGAGTCACTATAAAGTTTAAGAAAATGAAAAAAGGATTGCACCCCGAAAATTACAGACTTGTCGTTTTTAAGGATATGTCTAACGAAGAGACTTTTATTACCAAGTCTACCGTTAATACAAAAGATACTATTGAGCTCGACGGCGTTGAGTACCCTTTGGTGAAATTGGAAATATCAAACACTTCCCATCCTTTCTATACAGGAAAGATGAAGCTGGTAGATACTGCAGGACGTGTGGACAAATTCAAAAGCCGCTACAAGGACTTTTATGCCAAGAAAAAGGAAAGTAAGTAAGAAGATATTTCCATATAATATAAGAGGCTCCGCATTCAATAATGTGGAGTTTTTTACGTTTATATGTGAACTATTTAGTGAGTGATATGTTATAAAAAATATGAATAATAAAGCTGCAATACTGTTATTGAGGGATGCTGTGTGCCTCCCCGACACAATGTTTCCGATAGGGATTGGTCGCGAGTCTAGCCTGACAATGCTACAAGAAGCAAAAGCTAAAAACTTGTCGGTGGTTGCTATCACTCAGAAGGATGCGTCTGTACAGTCTCCTAAAGAGGGCGATTTCTATATGATAGGTACTCTTATAAATGTGGTAGATATAAAAATCGAAGCCGAAGGAGCAACTGCACTGATTAAAGGAGAAAGAAGAGTGAGATTAAAAAGTCTTGAACAAAGTGAACCCTATTTTATTTACTCTATTGAAGCCCATCGCTACGGAGAGGTGGAGCTAGTGGAAGAGTTTAATAATAATATCAACGAAATAAAGGATTTACTCTATGCTATCATTCCTAAGAATAAGGTGGTTAATCTGCCCCTCACACCTGCAATTATTAATATTGCAATAGGAGCACTGAGGATATCAATCAAAGATAAACAGGCACTTCTCGAGATACCGACTCTCGAAGAATGTGCGGTAAAAGTGAAAAATCTTCTCGAAGAACAAGTATTGCAAAAGGGTTTGCAAAAAGAAATTGAAGGCAAAGTAAAAAATCAACTTGATGAAGAGCAACGCAAGTTTTTGCTACACAAACAGTTAAAGTCTATTCAAGCTGAATTGGGCGAAAGTACTGGTGCAGAAGTAAATTCTCTTATTGAGAAAAGTCAAACTAAGAAATGGGATGCAAGCGTAAAAAAACATTTTGATAAGGAGATTGTGAAAGCGAAGAGGATGAACTCGTCAACTCCCGAATATTCGGTGCAGGTGAACTATTTGCAAACTCTTGTGGATTTACCTTGGAATGATCTTACTACTGACGTGCTGAATATGAGAAGCGCAGAGGAGGAACTCAACAAAAATCATTACGGACTGCATAAAGTAAAAGAAAGAATTTTGGAGTATCTTGCAGTGTTGAAACTGAAACAAGACCTGAAATCCCCTATTTTGTGTCTTTATGGTCCTCCGGGTGTCGGTAAAACCTCGCTTGGTCGGAGCATCGCTAATGCAATCGGACGTAAGTATGTCAGAATGAGCCTCGGAGGTGTTGATGATGAGTCGGAAATTAGAGGACACCGTAAAACATATATTGGAGCAATGCCAGGACGAATCATACAAAATATAAAGAAAGCTCAAAGCTCAAACCCCGTGTTTGTACTGGATGAAATTGATAAGCTTACCAGACACTCGCACGGAGATCCCTCGTCGGCATTGTTGGAAGTTCTCGACCCTGAGCAAAATTTTGAATTCCACGATAACTTCCTGGAGATAAACTATGACCTGTCTAATGTGATATTTATTGCAACGGCAAATAATGTTAGTAATATACCTAGCCCCCTCCGCGACAGAATGGAAATGATTGAAGTGCCGGGATATACAACTTACGAGAAAACAAAAATCGCTCATGAACATATTTGGACACAAGTACTTAAAGACCATGGAATAAAGGATAAGATGGAAATCTCAGAGGAGGCTCTGATTTTTGTCATTGAGTCATACACCCGAGAATCGGGTGTCAGAGCATTGAAAAACCAACTTGCTAAGATTGCACGAAAGTTGGCAACTGGAATAGCATATGGCAGAAAGATAAAGGAATATGTCGATAAGGAGGAGATTTCTAAGTTGCTTGGCACTCCACTTTATTCTAAGGAGGAAGTAATTAAAAATAATATGCCAGGCATTGTCAGAGGATTGGCATGGACTCCCGTGGGCGGTGAGGTCTTGTTTATCGAGTCGGTAAAGAGCAAAGGTAAAGGAGGTATTAGAATCACAGGGAATGTTGGAGATGTTATGAAGGAGTCTGCAATGATTGCTTTTGAGATAGTGAAAAGTAAATGTGAACTTCTTGGTATTGACTCTGAAATGATTAGTAAGAACGATGTCTTTATACATGTACCTCAGGGAGCAATTCCTAAGGATGGACCTTCGGCAGGAATAGCTATGGTAACGGCTATTGCTTCGACTTTTACGGGTAAAACCATGAAACAGGGATTTGCCATGACCGGAGAAGTGTCACTAACCGGAAATGTACTTCCCGTGGGGGGAATTAAAGAGAAAGTTCTTGCAGCTAAGCGAGTTGGTGTTTACAACATAATAATACCCGAGGGTAACAAGAAAGATATTGACGAGTTAGAAGACCACTACATAGAAGATTTGAACTTCCACTACGTATCTGATATTGACGAGGTATTGGAGCTGGTGTTGTTGGAAATTTAAGGTTTAGTTGTTGAATGGTTTAAGGTTTAAAAATGCTATATGCCGTAGGCTTTAGGCTATAAGCAATTTAATGGTAAATGATGCCGCTGAATAAACGAACGTCATTGCGAGGAGCTGGCGACGAAGCAATCTCCTACAACAAAGAGCAGATTGCCACGCTGCGCTCGCAATGATGGATGATTATACAGAAAAATAACCGCCCCGCCTGCGGCACCCCTCCTTGAAAAGGATGGGATTTAAAACTCTCCTCCTGCGAAGGATGGATCGGAAACCTGAGCAACAAAGAGTTACATGAGCTGTTTGGCAGATAGAGAATTATTGTTTCTCTACCTGCTTTTCAAGAAAACTCGACAAGGCTGCACCTTTTAAGTTCTTTGCTACAATAACTCCATTTTGGTCTACCACAAAGTTATAAGGTATCGACCTTACTCCATAGGCATTTGCCCACTTTGATGTCCAGCCTTGGAGATCGCTGACCTGTCCTGGCCATGTCATATTCATAGAGCTTACTCCCTGCGACCATGCCGCCTGATTTTTATCTAGGGATACACTGAGGACTTTCAGATTACCACCGCCCTTGAATGTAGCATCTTTAAATTGATTATATACACTGACAACATGTGGACGCTCTTGCTTGCAAGGTCCGCACCACGATGCCCAAAAATCTATCAAAACATAGTTGCCTCTGTAGTCTGACAAACTAACTGTACTGCCATTAAGCGACTTCTCACTTATCTCAGGGGCTTGGTTGCCCAAATTTGTACCCGTACTCTGAGCTATAACATTGATATTACCCGATAGTAATATACAAAGCATTACTATCTGAAATCCGATTGCTTTCATAACTGTCTATTTTGAGCTGACAAGCATCGCTTGATGATCGTCAGCTTGTTTATATACAATATTAAACGTTCTTATCGGTTATTTATTTCTTTCCTCCCCTTTTCTTGTTGTTGTTATTGCTACTATTGTTGTTGCGTTTTTTATTCTGATGTTGTTGCTGCTTCTGCTTCTCATGCAGTTGTTGCTGAGTGGCAAAATCAGGAAATTTAATGCCGTTGACATCCAGCTTTCCTTGAGACATTTCTTTCATGTCGCCCCAAATTGTCGCATCTACAACAGTGTCTTTATTCCAACAGACATGCTGCCATTTCATGTAGCTAGCCATGTTTTCACCGAGTGTTTTGCGAGCCTCGGGATCCTCATTTTTTGCAATTTTAGCAATGAAAAGCTGTGTCATACTTCCATAATGCTTGTATCTCAGTCTATGCTGATTGTAGGGGATTTTGTTGGGCTTGCTGTCCAAAACATCAGGCAGTGGTGGCGGATATGGCGAATCAATATCCAACTCAAAGTCTGCCATTATCATTAGGTGATCCCAAAGCTTGTGAGTAAAATCGGGAATATCTCTTAAATGAGGAAACATATTTCCCATCACGTCGATTATCGTCGTAGTCGCTTCGTTGCGCAACTCCTTTGTAGGTAGTGTCTTAGCATAGTCTACCATTATCTGTATGTTTCTTCCATATTCAGGAAGAATAAGACTTTTTCTTTTTGAGTTATAATCCATTATGACTTATATTTTATGCAAATATACAACATTCTCAGGGGATTATAAATTTAAATCGCCTGAATTTATTAACATTGTATAGCTTAGAACTTCAATATAAGATTTTTACGTGTCATGAATTGTGCCAGCAAGATGAATAGTGAAGTGTAGCTTAGTGCAAATATTAGAGAACCAAATTCATCACCCAAATGAGAGAATATATTGGTATATAGATAGCCGTGTAATGATGTCTCTCCGACTTTTATTATGCCCATAATCTTTGCAAAGATGCCACTTAACACAAATATTATCATTGGGTTATAGCCCACAGTTTTGAATATGCCGAGCATTCTGACTGCTGGATTGTTCTTCTCACATATCCATAAGACTATAGCATATATCAGCAAAGACCATCCGCCTGCATACAAGACATAAGAACTTGTCCATATCGGCTTGTTGATGGGAAATACAAAACACCAAACATAGCCTAATGCCATCAATACTCCTCCAATGGCAAAGCACTTGGCAACGGTCATTGCCCTATTGTCGTGATAATATGCTGCAATGTACTTACTCGCAATATAGCCTATCAACACAGTGGCTATCGATGGCAAAGTGCTCAGTAAACCCTCAGGGTCGAAGGGGATGCCGAAGCCCTTGTATAGGTGCGATGCTCCAAATATGAGTAAGTCGATGCGCTTAACAAAATTGTTGTCTAAGGAGTAAGGGTCTAGTGGAGATGAATACTATAATATCGCCCAATATGACAGCAGTATGACCACGATTGCAATTATAACCTTCATATAGCTGCGTAAAAGTAATATCAGTATTGATGCGAAAAAGTAAGCCAAAGCTATCCTTTGTAATACTCCCATAATCCGCAAATCGCCAATGTGCTTGTTGTAAAATGGGAAATAGTTTAGAAACAAACCCGTTCCAAAGATAAGTAAAGTGCGTATGGATATCTTTTTAAAGGACTGAGCATTAAGTGTATAGTCGAACTTCTTAAAAGCAAAAAAACAGGATGCGCCCACAATAAACAAAAAGGTGGGAAATACTAAGTCGGTGGGAGTAAAACCATGCCACTCGGCATGACGCAAAGGAGCATAAACATGACCCCAAGAACCTGGATTGTTGACGATAATCATAAAGACTATCGTCATGCCCCGCAGAATGTCGAGAGCTTCAAATCTTTTTTTTGTTTTCATTTTTTGGATTTTCAGTTATGTAGATACTCAGATATTCAGACCAACGCTGTTTTAAATCTTGTTGTCTAAAAATTCAGCATCTTCAAGAGAGTTACTGCTGCTTCGTCGCCCTTGTTGCCATGCATACCCCCAGCTCTGTCGAGTGCTTGTTGTTCGTTGTCGGTAGTCAATACTCCATATATTATGGGAATCCGACCTTCGGCATTTAGTTGTGCAATACCTTGTGTAACCCCTTGACATACATATTCAAAGTGTGGTGTGCCGCCACGTACAACGCAGCCGATGACGATTATGCCGTCTACTCCTCCACGCTCCATCATGACTTTCGCTCCAAAAGTTAGCTCAAAAGTGCCGGGAACAAATTTTATGTCTATGTTTTGTTCTTCGACCCCATGTTTGATGAGTATGTTTTTAGCTCCATTCAGCATTGCGCCAGTTACCTCAATGTTCCACTCCGATACTACTATTGCCACTCGCCTGCCCTCGCCCGAAGGTACTGAAGCTAGGTCGTAGTTAGATAAATCTGCTGTTGCCATTTTCTAAATTTTCCACTAAGTAAAGCATTTTAGGGAGATTGTGAAAATCTCAGCTTAAAGATTTTGGATATTTTATTTTGACGACAAATATTATCTTTTACTTTATTGATAAGTATACACGTAATTAAATATTTGATTAAATCTTTTATTTAGGAACTTTATCAACTGCTTAAATCAAATGTTTGGTAAAAATATTAAGCCTCGTCTTTTAGCCATTGATCTAGCCAGTCGAAAAATACCCTATGCCACAATATGCCGTTTTGGGGTTCTAGCACCCAGTGGCATTCGTCGGGGTAATACAAGAATTTGGCAGGAACACCTTGCATAACGGCACTGTTGAACGCTCCCATGCCTTGAGTGTAAGGTATTCTAAAGTCTTTGTCGCCATGTATGACCAAAATCGGAGACTTCCAGTTTTGTACAAATTTATGCGGAGAGAAATCGTACGAACGTTGGGCAATAGCATTGTCCTTGTCCCAATATGCTCCTCCTAAATCCCAATTTACAAACCACATCTCCTCAGTTGTGGAATACATCTGCTCGAAGTTAAACATACCGCAATGGGAAACAAGCGCCTTGAATTTGTCGGGGTATTGTCCTGCCAAATAATATACGGAATAGCCTCCATAACTTGCTCCAATAGCTCCCAGCCTATTTTCGTCAACATAGTCCTCCTTGGCAACATCATCTATTGCCGAAATATAATCTTTGATATTTTGTCCGCCATAGTCCTTACTGATTTGCTCCAGCCATTCCATGCCAAAGCCCGGTAAACCTCGCCTATTGGGTGCAACAATAATATAACCATTAGCTGCCATTAGTTGAAAGTTCCAACGGTAGGACCAGTTTTGGCTAATTGTGCCTTGTGGACCTCCTTGACAGTAAAGTAAAGTAGGATATTTTTTAGTAGGGTCAAAATCTGGTGGATAGATTACCCATACCTGCATATCTTTGCCGTCGGTAGTTTCTACTATGCGCTCTTTTACTTCGCCCATCTTTAGTTGACTAAGCAAAGGCTCATTGACTTTCGATACATTCTTTGCCTCTCCGCTACTTTTGTCAACGACATATACCTCAGTAGGTTGAGACATGGACATCCGCAATGTAAGAAGCTTGTCCCCTGCATCCAATACTTGTTTGTAATTATGCATGCCATCGGTCAACCTTTTTATACCGTCGTTGCCTATTAGCAGTTCTTCTAAAGTTCCACGTCTCCTTGTCGATTGTTCTTCGTGTGGCTTGGCAATTGGGAGATTGAATATCTCGTCGCTAGCTTCAATGTCGGCTATTGTATATAAGGACTTGTTGTCGGCTGCCCAAGAAAGACTGCCGTAAGTGAGTTCTGAGTTAGCCGTACAATCAAACTTGTCGCCCGTATTCAAGTCTTTAACAAATACACGACTTCTATCCGATTCGTAACCGTCGCGCTCCATGCTCTCCCATGCCATATAGTTGCCGTCGGGAGAAAAGGTGGGATTCATATCATAGCCCATTATGCCGTCGGTCATGTTGCTGACCTTGCCACTCTCAATGTCATAAAGATAAATATCGCTGTTGGTAGACTCTGAATATTCTTTACCTGTCTTTTGCTTGGTGGTGTATGCAAGCTGTTTGCCGTCACTACTCCATGCCAACTGCTCTGTACCTCCAAAGGGTAACATCGGACTGTCGTATCGCTGACCCTCCATGATGTCTTTTAAGTCTGAAATACTTCCCTTGTTGTAGTTGCCGACAAAGATGTGGTTGTACTTATAGTCGTGCCAAACATTCCAATGCCTATACATTAAGTCACTTTCGATACGTGCATTTGCATGTGGCAAATCAGGGTATAAATCGTGAATGTCTTTGTCAACTTTCACTCGCTTTACTAAGAATATCTTATCCATCGATGGTGCATATCCATAACCCGAAATACCCTCTCTCTCGTTACTTATCTGCTCCCTCTCGTCTCCTTTTAAAGACATCTCCCATAATTGCGATGAACCCGACGCTCCCGAAATATAAGTAATGGCTTCTCCGTCGGGACGCCAATCTACGGAACTTTCTTTTTCTTTGCTGTCGGTGATTCGCTCAACTTTTTCAGAGTTGAGGTCCAGCACGTAAACGTCTCTGTACGACTTGTCTTCTTTTATGTCGTAGTCGGTAACGGTGTATAGTGCCTTGCTTTTGTCGGGAGATAACTTTAATCCGCTTACCCTGCCAAATTTCCATAAGACCTCAGGAGTCAATTTGTTTGATTCCAGTTTTGTTCCCCTATTTTGACCTGCTTGGTCGCGGAGTTCATATTGCATGCCTCTAATGCACGAAACCATCGAAATGATTAGAACTAACAATTTAAAAAATCCTTTCATAATAAGACTCTTTTTCTGTTATACTCTGATTCTTAGATATGTAAAGCACTTTGCGTGTTTCTTTATGTTTTTATACGCCTCAAATATAACAATGTTTCTGTTATTAAAAAAGCATACTTTGATAATTTACTTTCTTTTTCAACAAAAATCGTGCAAAATCATTAGTATAACATGATTGAGACTATTATTAACAATTTAATGTGATTAATTTATGTATAAATACGATACTATGTTTATTTATATTTAGTATTTAGACTATGTGGAGTAACTATTCAGCCAAAAGAGTTGTCCTTAAGAACTGTGCATACCATTTGTTTTTCAGGCATCAACGACACACCTTCAGCGACGCACGACAATTCTATCTATCCCCTACGGGGAATGTTTATATTTTTTGCCTACATCTTTTCTATTAAGCTCTAAGTCCCTACGGACTATTTGACAGCTCTAAACCTCAAACAGCCACCACCTCCCCCCCCTTCGGGTACTCCTCCTTCGCAGGAGGAGAGTTTTAAATCCCATCCTTTTCAAGGAGGGGTGCCGCAGGCGGGGTGGTTATTTTTCTGTATAATCATCCATCATTGCGAGCGCAGCGTGGCAATCTGCTCTTTGTTGTAGGAGATTGCTTCGTCGCCAGCTCCTCGCAATGACGTTC
>JBKEAJ010000074.1:0-2090 GCA_047972135.1 Bacteroidales bacterium
TATGGAATAACATTCCAAGCTCCTTATATAGCAAATTACAATTTAAGTTTTGAGGGGTCTGTCGAGAGTGCTCAATATCTGAATATTGTAAAAAGTGGTGCAGGCTACCAGTGGTCTTACTTTACCCACCTAGAGCCATTTGTAGATCTCATATCTGAGAGTTCGCCCTATACAGTAGAGTTTGACGATCCGGATAATCCTACATCTGTCAAGCTGACAAGTGTAAACGACCCTGATGTTTGGTTTGTAGTCAATCGATAAATATTGATTCTGCAGATTACACAAAAAAGAAAGACTGCTCAAGATAGTTTGGGCAGTCTTTTTTTGTATCTAACCCGAATAGAGAGGCATCATTTGGGCAATTTAAAACTGCAATCTACCCACACAAAGCGTTATAGAACCATATTTTTCATCACGTACACAAACAATTTGAAAATTCCATGTTTGGGGAAATCCAAACTTTATCACTACCTTGCGGAGGTAATAAAATTGCTTGAGTTATGAAACGAGCCATGAGAACAAGTCTCACACAGAAGGATGATTATAAAAGAAATAACCACCCCGCCTGCGGCACCCCTCCTTCAAAAGGAGGGGATTTAAAACTCTCCTCCTGCAAATGAGGAGTACCTGGAGGGGGAGTAGGTGGCTGTTTTGCTTACAGCTTATTGCAAAAATATAAACACATGAAAACAATATTGGGAACAACCTTTGTCGAGGGTTTGGATAAAGAACAAGTTAAGAAAGACAGCAAAGAGTTGTTGAAGCGTATAGGCGAGCTTCAATACAAAATGCAAGCACAACAGAAATATAGTCTACTGATTGTTTTTCAGGGGCTGGATGCGTCGGGGAAGGATGGGCTTACACGTCAGTTACTGCGCTATTGTACGCCGACAGGATTTTCGGTAAGCTCTTATAAAAAGCCGACACCCGAAGAATATTCTCACGATTTTTTATGGCGCATACACAGGAATGCACCACAAAAAGGAGAGTTGAAGGTGTTTATCCGCTCGCACTACGAGGATATTCTGGTGCCTACGGTAGAAAAGATTATCTCCGCCGACATTGTCGAACAACGCTACGAACTAATAAATAATTTTGAGAAACAGCTGGCGCACAATGATACTATTATTCTAAAATTCTTCCTGAATGTTTCTGCCGATGCTCAGGAGGAGAGACTGAGAGAGCGGCTCGAAAACCCCGAGAAATATTGGAAACACAATGACAAGGACTGGGCGACTCGTGAAAAGACTGAGCAATATCTTGAGGTCTACAAGCAAATCATCACACGTTGCAATGCTACCCCGTGGTATAACATTCCGGCAGACACAAATTGGCAGAAGACCTACTACGTTGCCAAGAAGGTGCTAGAAACATTAGAAGCACTGCCATTGAAGTGGCCGGCTTTGGAAACAGAGCGTTTCAGCAAGAAATCATAATCAAACGTTTATAGATATTATCTATTACATTTGTATTCTATATATTTTTTTGTATATTTACGGCAAGTTATTTGTAATAAATAGTTTTGTGAAGGCAAAAAAGAAACATATCGGCTATTTCTTCCTAGTTCTTACAGGGCTGGTGATGTTTGCACATGCAATAGTGCCTCATCATCATCATTTTGAGCTTTATGATGCATCTGACGACAATCATAGTGAGCATTCTGCACCTATAAACCAAGGAGAACAGTCTGACACCTATTGCCACTCACTCAACATCTTAACAACGACGAAAACGGAAACTCAAGCCGTGAAAGTTACGTCATTATCAAAAGATGTTGATTTTTTATTCACAATTGAAAAGACGGAATATCCTATTTCGGAAGATTTCAATGTATTTCGTCCGAACGAGACCCCTAAACACGTTAAGCAGATTTTCATTACAGCTCGTTCTTTGCGGGCTCCTCCGATTTGCTAGTATACTCATTTGTACGTTTTTATCACAATTTTAATTGTTGTACTCAAATCAGCCTATGTTTAGTTTTTTAGAACTAACTAACTGTAAAATGTCAACTATTTACATTTACGTACAGCGCACTGCTCTTGAGCTTTAAGCTTAGAGCATCAGTATTCATTTAAGCAAAATTTCTAACA
>JBKEAJ010000075.1:0-10719 GCA_047972135.1 Bacteroidales bacterium
AATTGGTTTCTAGTAAAGGTTTTAAACTCCTCGTATTCTTTTTTATCTTGCTCTGTTTTAACTGAGGATCTGTATCCGTAATAATTCCAGTCTATCACAGAGAAATAAAGGTATACATCTATTCCTTGCTCGTCGTAGGCCTTTACCAGCTCGCCGATAATATCCTTTTTGTATGGAGTATTTGCAATGGTATAATCGGTGTATTTGCTAGGCCACAGGCAAAAGCCATCGTGATGTTTTGTGGTAATAATCATATACTTAGCTCCCATATCTTTAGCTTGTTTTGCCCATACTTTGGCATCAAAGTCGGTAGGATTAAATTGTTTATAAAGATTGTCGTAAGCCTCCTTAGGAACTTTGCCCCAAGTCCGGAGGAACTCTGCGGCACCTCTATAGTTTTCGCCGTTCCATTGTCCTCCGGCAATAGCAAAAACTCCCCAATGGATAAATTGCCCCAAGCCGCAGTCTCTCCATTTTTGCATTTGTTCGTCAGTTCGCCTGCCCAATCGGTGCGCACCATATTCGAGTGCCACATTGGTTCTTTTTTCAGCAGAGTGTTGTGCACTTATTGATAGCGGATTTAACATTAGCGCACATAACAAGCTAATTATAAGTACAGTAACATCTCTTTTTGGTATTCTCATATTTTCTATTGTTATAATGTTTATTCGATACTATTTCTAACAAACCTTTCTCAGTAATAGAGAATAATTTGCTAGAAAATCACCTCTCTCTTATAGGCATATGAATTGGATGATGATCTCTTTTTAGCTGTTCCTGAACGCTATAGCGACCTTAAAAATATACTAAAACAACTTTAGTTTTAAAGCTGGACATACATTTTTGTTTTTCACACAAATTACAACAGTCCTATCATATAGATTCTGGGAACTATTATAGTCCAGTTTACAGTAGCAGCTATATTCCGCCACAATAACTGTTATCATCATTTTTCATTAATCTCACCATAGGCTTGGGTCAATCACAGTATATTTACTATAAATTGTATCAATTGCACTGGCTTCTGGAAGAAATTTTGAACGATATTTACACTCTTTGCCAATATCAATATCAGAAAGTACTATTACATTTACATCATCTGCACCCACAGTAACTACAGCTGCAGTCTCATCATTCTTAGTAAATTCTATTTTGGTTTCAATCAAGCTCTCCTCTGTAGAAGGGAAAAACTTCAATTCGTACAATCCTTCATTATTTTTCTGTGAAGATATTATTCTATCCTGCAGAGATTCTCGGTAGAAATCACCATAACATTTTGCCAGCTTTTCAACTGGCAATGAGCTATTTCCATAAAGATCATAAGAGTATATTGACAAAAAATTATCACCTTCTGGCATTCTTTCAATCAATAAATCTATCTTGTTATCTACTATCCGATGACCAATGTTTATAAATTGAGTGTCAATTCCAGAACCTTCTGTTCCTTTTACAACAAGTTTCTTTATACTGAATGTATCTAGAAAAATCTCTAGGTTTACTCTATAAGTCCCTGAAAACACATTCACAGAGTCCACTTTCTTTGCGTAGATGCTTTCTCCTCGATCTAGATACTCTTGATGCATACTGTTCATATCACTACAAGAAATAATCATCAAGCCCACTAATACCATTTCTAACAGATATCTAACATTCATACGATAAATTTTTAAAAGTTAATTTTCAACATCGCCCCAAAATTCTAATTCAGAGATAAAAAACCAGTTCCCATCACTACCTGAGCCTCCGAACTGATTTGTCCTATTCCACGTATCAAGTATACGAAAACGTAAATATTGAACGGGGGGTGCATCAGAATTTGCGTTAAACTCAGCTCCTGCGTAGAATGCATCCTTATCATCTTGACTAAGTTGTCCATATGGAAGACCTGAAGGTTTCTTCACGTTGTAGGTTCCGATTTTCATCCAATTCGGGTCATTCCAATCGTCTTCTGGATAAGTATCACCAGTCCATGCCCACATTTCAAAATCGGTTACATTAAGTCGTGACCATGCATGCGACCAGCTATAACTCCACTGATACACCTTGAAACGGCTCAAAACAGCCTTTTGTCCTAAATCCATCGTAAATGAAACAGGCCACTCTTCTGTCTTCTTTGTTTGATACTTGCTACTCTGACTACCATCAAACATTTCTTTTATTTCGCTAGTCGAATTGTACACTCCTGCCAACTCATCAGATTCAAGGTTAGACCCTTTCATTTGTTCACGAACCAATTTTTCTTCAAATAGGGGCACCAAACTTTTGGTAAGATTACCAGCATAATTATTCCATCTATCCCGTACTATTAATTCAAATTTACGTTCTTTTGCCTCCAGCCCCCTTATCGAAAAGCTACCTTTCTCTAAAGTCGTATAAAATCGATCATACTCAAACATTTCGCCTGACATCGTATCATTTACAGAGCATATAATAGCGATATCAGCCATAGTGGGATTCTCATAAGTAATACGAGCCCCGCCGAAGTCTGCTTTCATTTTTAGGCTTTCATATACGAGATCTACGGGTAGTTTTTTAGGTTTAACAGCAACAGTTATTGGTTTCGACTCATTCTTACTTCTATCAACAGCTATAAGTTGCACCTGTGTTTCCAATGTGTCTGCAAACCCCTCCAGCATAATCTCTCTTAAATACTGAGATATCCGAGTTTCGTTTATTACACCTTCTTTCACCTCAAACAAAGCTTTGATATATAGCAAATCTTCGTCAATTGGTGGGATACATTCAATTTTAACTGCACCATTAAGATTAGTTATCTTGGTTACAGTTACTTCTCCAGGAGACACACTATCAATTGGTGTCTGCCCTATTTCCTCTTCACTACAAGATGCTACCAATACTATTATCGCAAGCACCCAAGTTATTTTCATCGTTATTCTTCTCATATTTTTTGCATTTTTTACCATTGAGGATTCTGTACTAAGTTTGGATTCTCTAACAATAAACTCTCTTTGATGGGATACAAATAGTCCCTCAGACTAAAAACAGGCCTAAATATTTGTCTGGAAACATTAAACGCTTTTGCATCAGTGGCTCTTATGTTAAAGCCTCGAATCGGAGTATTCAAATATTCTTGCAACTTTTTCCACCTACGTAAATCCCAATAACGCTTTCCCTCAAAAGCCAACTCGATCAAACGTTCTTGGTGTATTATCTCTCGCATTCCACTTTTGGACATAGGTTTTGAAGGCTTATTAGAATAATTCTGCCAACTTCTCACTACTCCCTCCAAACCTGTTTTATTGCGCACTTTGTCAATATACTCATATACTTCTGCATCAGGATTTGTTTTTGTCTCATTTAAACATTCAGCATAAAGAAGATAAATATCAGCCAATCGATAAATTGGGAAAGGATACCTAACAAAAGAAATCTTATTGCCTTTTTTTACATTAGAATCAATATGCACTACTTTTTTATTGTAGATCCCAGTCTCATTGAACCTATCACGGGCTCCAATCCCTCCAAGTTCACCTGCTTTACATTTTAGATAACACAAATTTTCAGGGTCAGTTTTGGTATATCCAAACCACGTCATTCCGTCTAGAGCTAATGACCCATAAAAACGAGGCTCTCTGTTGAAACAAAGGTTTGACACTTCAAGACCTGGATGGATATAATAACGTAAATCATAATCAGCAACAGTTACATCATAACGGTCGGAATACGACCATTCAGAATCTTCCGTTATAGGCACACCTTTGTCAGAATAAAATAATTCCGCCATTCTTAAAGTCGGAGCATAAGCATGAAAAGGCTGCGAATTATCACCTGTTTCACTTCCAATATCTAAAACTGGAATAGAAAAGTAAGGATATCTATTACCATCAACATATTCTGTACTCGACCATATTTGTTCAGGATTCCACTTTTCTGTAACAACGACACGAGCAATAAGCGACCTTTTTAGTGAGTCTGGTAATGAATAGCGCCCCCCTTCATTAACATCATTTTCACTCAATAATCTTATACCAGCCTCATGACAGTAATTTATTGCATCGAGGCATGCGTCAGCAGCTTTCTGCCATTTTTGAGGGTCATATTCAGATGTGAACAAATCGATTCCTCGCTCATCACGAAATGCAGCATAGTCGCTATTACCATTGAACAAAGGGCTGGCTGCAGTAACGAGAACATCAGCTTTAAGAGCCAATGCAGCAGGTTTAGTTATGCGTCCCAACTCATTTGCTCTATCTTCAATAACCAAAGGTAAATTAACTGATGCTTCATCGAGTAGCTGAACAACATAGTCAAAACACTCATCTACAGGCTCTCTAAAAATCTTCACATCAGCAATACTTATTGACACTGGCAAGTTTTCTTTGACAATTGGGATTGGACCGTACATCCGCAATAAGAAATAATGATAGTATGCTTTTAAAAAGATCACCTCAGCCACCCATCTTTTCCTCTCTTCCTCGTCAAGATCAACAGTACGATCAATATTCTCTAGAAAAACATTACAATCTCGTATTCCTTGCCACAGATTTACTCCACCGCGCGCCCCACTCCAGTAGTCTGCTAATGGACTAGTAACAGATTGAAGTCCCATCGGGATATCAAACAATACACTATTTGTAGGAACATATCCTGCTCCATCAGGCTTTAAATTATCGTAAGGCCATGCTTCATCTCCCGCCGAAAGAGCTGGATTGGAAAAAATATCCTTAATACGTGGACAATATGAATAACAAGTAAACAGATAACGTTCAGCATCCGTTCGATTTCTAAAAGCTATATCTATGGTTGCTATATTATCTGGAGCTACATCCAAATAATCAGAACAGCCACCAATCAACAAGCCAGTCAGAATTATCGTATATTTTTTAATGAATTTCATAATTAGTGATTTTACAATGTTACATTTAACCCAATATTAAACACTCTTTGAATAGGGTATCCTAGACCATTACCACCCATCTCTGGATCCCACAACTTAAACCTACTAATAGTAAGCAAGTTCAGTCCGCTCAAGTACACACGGCAAGTTTTCATTTTTAGTCGCTTTGAGATATGATTAGGAATTGTATATCCTAGTTCAATCGATTTAAGGCGCAAGAAAGCACCATTACGCATAAACCAAGTATTTCTTTTCACATTATTACTTATCGTATAGGTTGACAGTCTTGGCCAGAGTGCATATACATCACGATTATTTTCTGACCAATGACTGTCTGCATATGCCTTTAATAGAGCATTATGCCCATCTGTACCGACGAACGGGGATGTAGCACTCGCATCTATCCAAAATGATCTTCTCCCAACACCTTGAAAAAAACAAGAGAAATCAAAATTCTTAATGCCAGCAGAGAACCCGCCTCCATATACAATTTGTGGAACTGTTGGATAACCAATGGGCACTTGGTCTTGTTCAGTTATTTTACCATCCCCATTAATATCTTTATATTTTATATCGCCACCGCCATATTCACCAAATTGCTCAGGTGAATTTCGGACTTCTTCATCATCAATAAAAAATCGTTCTGCCACATATCCCCACTGTTGACCAATTGCAGCACCTATATGGGACCTCCACGGAGTTCCTGCAGTCTCATAGTCAGGCTCCTCGTACACATCATACTCTCCGACGGCATATGTAAAGTTTCCTCTTACTGTAAGCCAGCAATTTCTACCAAACGTACTTCGGTAATCTATCGACACATCAATACCATGTCCTATTGATTCTCCCACATTGGCTTTGGGAGTTGCCTGTAAGCCCATAGTTATAGGTATATCATATCTAGTCATCAGAATATTAGTACGTCGTTCTCTGTAAATATCAGCCTGAATATCAATTTTATCAAACAACCCTATTTCTAAACCCAAATTACCTATATAGGCTGTTTCCCAAGAAATCTGGTCATTAGCATATTTCTTGGTCTGAATTCCTTTTTTACTATAAGAGAAGTCTTCCCCAAAAGTTGCACTACGACTGCTACTATTCATGTCAACCTCTGACAAGTAAAAGAATCTATCCTTTACATCTCCAATCGCATCATTACCTGCTATTCCGTAAGTCAATCTGACTTTCAATTTGTTTACACTCTTCTTCACACGATTAAAAAAAGCTTCATTTGAAATATTCCAGCCTAGTCCTGCAGAAGGGAAAAATCCAAAGCGTTTAGCTTTTGCAAAACGTTCAGAGCCATTATATCCAAAATTAAACTCTGCAAAATATCTATTATCATAACCATATGTGAACCTACCTGCCAACCCTAAATTACGAGAAGGCAAAGTTTCTTGAATATTATCACCTGAGGTTGACAATCGCTCCCGTTGGGTATAAACTAGCAATCCACTTACTAGATGTTTATCCTTAAAAGTCTGCGAATAATCCGCAGATATCTCAAAATAATTAGTACTCGTGATTGTTCTGCCAAACTCTCCATTGTCTAGATACTCCTGTCCTTTATCAGGATTTAGTGCTTTAAGGATGTATGTATCGGAAATTTTATCGTAGCTTTCAATAGCATAATAGAATGGCTCATACTTTCTTTTAATTGAGAAGTATGAATAGCGATTTGCATTATACATCGCCTTTAGTCTAAGTCCCTTCAAAATAAATCTAAGATCTTGTTTCACTTCAAATTGGGCAAGAATCGTAGACTGTGTATAATCTCTATATCCTCTCACCATCTCTGCATATGGATTCTTATACTGTCCTTTATCGTAATTGCCAAATAATATATGCTCTTTGTATTTTGTTGCTTCGTCTGGATCATAGTATGCAGGGAATAGTACAGGATTGGTCTTCATCACCATTTTATACACATCACTACCGCTATACATGGGGCCATTGTAATCAGTAAAATTACCTGAAAAGCGAACAATTCCTTCCGTAGTCTTGGTTAAATCTATATTTACATTTGATCGTAGAAGATATCTTTTCAATTTGATATTATTATTAAAATTGTTCTTTTTGTCCACTTTCAATGCTCCCTGATCGTTACTGAATGACCCTGCAACATAATAACGAGCTGTTCTCCCTCCTCCTCTTATACTAGCATTAACACGTTGATTGGTTGTAACATCATTAAACAACTCATCATACCAATTAACCATCGGATAAACATTCTTATTCCTATTTTCATCTTTTCGTATATCAATATCACCCCTACTGTAATATGTGTCTCCAAGTGGATTACGAGTAAGAACAGCTTCATTATGTAACTCCATATAAGTAATAGGGTCGGCAAGTTTTATTTTTTGTGTAGGCGACGAGAATGAGTTCTCCACCCTGACCAAGATGCTCATTTTACCTTCCTTTCCCTCCTTTGTCGTAACAAGTATCACACCGTTTGCTCCTCGAGCACCGTATAGTGCAGTCGCCGTTGCATCTTTCATGATAGAGAAACTTGCAATATCGTCTGGTTGTATCCTAGCTAAATCTTCAGTTGTCAACTCTACTCCATCAATTAAAATCAACGGATTAGCTTTACCAGAGCCAAAGGTCGTGATTCCTCGAATGAAGAAAGTTGAATTATCTTGTCCTGGTTCACCACTAGATTGATAGGAAATAACCCCCGCCATATTTCCACCAAGTGCAGTAGTAAGATTACTCGAGGGTATTTTCAAATCCTCTGGTCGAATCGTGGTTATTGATGCAATTACACTTTCCTTCTTTTGTTTTCCAAATGCTACAACCGTCACGTCGCCAATATCTTGATATTTTTCTGACAGAGATATGTCTATTTTGCGTTTGTCGCCAACTTCGACAGTTTGACTTTCCATCCCAATAAAAGAAAAAATCAGTTTATCTGTCGGTTTAGCAATAATGTTGTAAGATCCATCAACGTCAGTGATTGCCCCTTTTGTCGTCCCGTCAACCACAACAGAGGCTCCTGCTAGGGGCTCTCCATTAACATCTCTTATCACGCCCGACACAGTTTGATGGTCTTGCTGTGCACTCGATGCAATCCCGACAGCTTCGTTTTGTTTTTTCTTTGTTAGAATAATCTGCTTATTATACAGTACATAGTTGATGTCGCTGCCCTGAAAAAGCACAGACAATACATCTTCCAAAGACATATTATCAGATTTTAAACTCACCTTTCTATTCAAGTTTACAGTTTTTCTATCGTAAGCAAATTTATAGTCGGTCTGTTTTTCGATTTCAGACAATACTTTCTCTAGTCTCACATTCTCCACTTCAATCATGACCTTTGCCGATTGAGAGAATGAGTTATTCGCAAATACTTGAATCACTCCCAGCATAAAAAAGAATAATCCTATCCGCATAACAAGTGAAATTTTGTTAAAGATGTGAATCCACACCTCATTAGTCCGTTTTTTTTTCATAAATTTGAATTCTTAGTAGGGTTTCTAATATCCATATTGGCTTTACTAACTGTGCAGGAAAGCAGTGGAGTGCTTTCCTGCTTTTATGTTTTGTATATTTCTACTTCATACTTATAATCACTTTTCGTTTTGAATAGCTGCCATCATCTAATTTCATTCTATCTGTTATTTTATACTTAACAGGATAAAGCTGTGTAATAATATGCAGAGCCTCTTCCAGCGACTCACCTTCAAGAATCAGCCTAACATTTTGGGTCTTCAATTCATCGGGTATATTTCCAAATTCAACATTGTAGAATCTACCTATTTTTTCGCACGACTGTTCAAATGGTTCGTAGTTTATACTAAGCCTGCCATCCTTCCACGCAGTATAGTCAGAAGGGCTAACAAGCGACTTACTAAAGCTCGCTTTTGAATTGTCATAGCTTATTTTCTCGTTGGGTTTTATTATATCGATAAGTTTATTACCACTTTCGACTGACACACTCCCCTCTTCCAACACTACTTCAAAATTGTTTTCCACAGAATATGAATTTACGTTAAAATTAGTGCCATGCACACGAACATCATATCCCATAGGCGAGCAAACTACAAATGCACTATCCTCGCTATGCGCCACATCAAAATAAGCCTGTCCATCCATGTGTACGAGTCGCGTTTTACCATCCACCTCATAACGCAAGTCGGAATTATGGCCAAGCCAGCCAGTGGTTCCGTCGGGAAGTTTAAACTGGCTTCTCATCCCTTCGGGAGAATGAAACTCGACAGACAATGTTTTAGTATCGGAGGATGACATAGCCCCCCAATAAAATGCACCCCCTAGCAATAATAGCACTACAAGCACAACTGCAATGCGTTTCAAAAAGAAGGCTAAGCCTCTGGAGCCCTGCCGTTTGGAGTTCCGAATTTCAAAGAAGATTTTATAAAAGATGTGTTCTAAATCTGTGATATCGTGTTCGTCGTGTTCAAAATTATCCCACTGCTCTTCAACAATTTTCTTTACATCTTCATCCAACGAAGCATCTTTGAAGTATTCCTCTACTATCTTTTTGTCTTTCAAGCTGAAGCCACCTCGAAATATCTTGTCTATATGTTTTCTATCGACTATCATAAATTAAGCCTTTCATAAAGTAATATCAACTTACAGTTAAAAAGTACCATCCCAATCAGAAAGAAAACACATCAAACTTAACAATCAGGCAATAAGTAACTATTGACAAGCCTTTTACAAAAGGAGAAAAATTACACAAACAATGACAAAAACAACAAGCCTATAAGTTTATTATCGTCGTTTACTTTATCCTCAACAAACTTCCTAGCGATGGTGAGTTGATTTTTAACAGACTGCACAGACAAGCCTAATTGTTCGGCAATCTCTGAATTTTTTAGACCTTCTTTGCGGCTCAGAATAAATATTTCTCGTCGCCGCTCTGGCAGGAGGTTTATAATTTTATCCACCTCTTCCAAAAGCGAGCTATAATCAATTTTATCTTCTACCGAATCAGCACTTAACAGAAACTCTGTCGCAAACTCCTGCTTATACTTCTCATCCCGGCTTCTTTTGAGGAAGTACTTCTTAATAATGTTGTAGGCAATTGTAAACAAATACGCTTTAAAAGAAGTGTTCGACAAAATAGAGCTCCGTTTTTCCCAAATAGTTAAAAATACCTCATGCACAAGGTCTTCAGCGTCTTCATTGTATTTCAAATACTTCAGCGCAAATTGAAACAGTCTTACATTATAATTATCGAATAAGGTCTTGAAAGCCTTCTTATTCCCTCTCCTCAGCTGCTGGATCAGTTTTTTCTCTATCTGTGAGTCATCTCCCATAATCTATAATTTATGACTTTACACATCCATAAGACTTCAGAATCACCCCACAAATATATCATATTTATGCGTATCATTGACGAACAAGGAATAAAAGAAGAAAAAAAGTCACTATAACGAAGTTGACTTGTTTAATCGTTTCTATTAAGCTTTAAACAATACAACGATTCAACAAGGCATACAGCATTTTAAACCTTAAACGATTAAACAGTTCAACGATTAAACTCTAAACCTACATTTACACCATTCCCCGCTTTATTTGTTATAAAGCCGTAAATAATTTAGATGTGTTTGCCCTGTTCATCCTCTCCGCTTATTATTGTTTCTTATTCAATACTTCTAACGGGGCTGATAAGGAAATTAAATTCATAGTTTTGATAGGGGATACGATATTGCTGAAGTGGCAGCTGACTCCAACTATTAACACAGCCCAAACCCATCTGTTTTTTATCAATACATACAGTTACGAAGTTGCTTTTGTCTACTTCGGCAAAGTGTCGCTGGTCTTTTTGCACACCGTCGTCCAAGGCATCTACCGTATAGTTTAAGGCAGATATTGAATAAGGCTCGTCG
>JBKEAJ010000076.1:0-8646 GCA_047972135.1 Bacteroidales bacterium
AGGCTCTGGAGGATTTAGCGGAAAAGGGTTCCTCAAAGGTACTCAAGCAAAATACGAATTTGTCCCAGCTCGTAGTACAGACTTCATTTTCTGTACCATTGGCGAAGAATGGGGATTCATGGGAGTACTCATGTTCATCGCGATATTCGTGATGCTTGTGGCAAGAATCCTTTATCTCGCCGAACGACAAGACTCCATGTTTGCAAAGGCTTTTATATACTGCGCCGCAACATTCCTGTTTTTCCACTTCTTTATTAATCTTGCCATGACAATGGGAATATTCCCAGTAATAGGCATACCTCTGCCTTTTATAAGCTACGGTGGGTCGTCGCTGATAAATTTTACCATACTAGTGTTTCTTTCTGTGAAACTCGACATACATCGAAAGGCTACAACGGGCTAATAATCAGTAGGTAACGAGATTATACCCCAATCTTGTCATGGTCTCGCCAAACTGTCCCTCAATAAGATTTATATCTGATTCTGAAAGCCTTATCTGCCAACACACACCAGTACACGATGGATTGTCCTTTCCCATCGGATAAGTCTTCTCACAACACTTCCCGTCTTTCTTTATCGCTATCTTCTTGAAAAGACTCCTATCCCTTGCCTTTTCTAATAAATCGTTGTTATATTCAATGTTCAAAAACGCACACAACTTCGACAATACATGCTTGGTGCTTTCTACTAAGTCTTCATACCTTATTAGCAAAAATTGCTTGTCTGTCGACTTTCTTAGATGATACCAGCTCTCAACATGCTCTCCCCAAGTGCCAAAAGAACATGCCCCGTCAGATATAAAATGCTTAACAAAATCAGATAAAGGATAGTCTTGAGCTATAACCCCATCCTTTATCAACTTGCCGTAATGCGCTAACACGACACAACGAGGGTCGCGAACAACATATAAAACATATCTGTAGCGCGGATCGAAACATTCACTACTCTTCAAAAAACGCCTGCCAGACATCTTCGTCAGTATCGAATCCCTTTGTGTATAGATGCTCGGAACTATCTTCTCAATGTTGGAATAAGTGATGTTGTTGGTGAGCAAATTTGCCAATAGAAAACGTAACCATGTACCCCCACTCTTTGGATAAGATACCAAAAAAACGTCGTCATCCCGCAAACTGATATTTCTACCAATCTTGCTATCCTTGACATATCTTGCCCTTATATTTTTTATTATTGCATTCATTTCTACACACATCCATACAACAGTGTATGAAGCTTGTTTTGTACCGTTTCTTAAACCCTAACACTTGTGTATAGGCTGTAATCCAAAGACCATGCCACATGAATAAAAGAAAAATACTATATTTGTGCATATACAAAAACTCATTAAAAAATATCATGCAAAAAGTAGCTTTTATAACAGGAATTACCGGACAAGACGGAGCTTATCTCTCAGAGTATCTCTTGAAAAAAGGATACGTAGTACACGGTCTTAAAAGACGATCGTCGCTTTTTAATACCGACAGAATCGACCACCTCTACCAAGACCCGCACGTAGTGAACAGAAACCTTATACTACACTACGGTGACCTAACCGACAGCATGAACCTAACGAGAATAATACAAGAAGTACAACCCGACGAAATTTACAACCTCGCCGCTATGAGCCATGTCAAAGTGAGCTTCGACACTCCCGAATATACCGCTAATGCCGATGGAATAGGCACTCTCAGAATACTGGAAGCAGTAAGACTACTCGGACTCACAGAGAAAACCCGAATATATCAGGCTTCAACATCAGAACTTTACGGACTAGTACAAGAAGTGCCTCAATCCGAAAAAACACCTTTCTATCCCCGCTCACCATACGCAGTGGCAAAAATGTACGCATACTGGATTACCGTCAACTACCGCGAAGCATACAAAATGCACGCATCGAACGGAATACTATTCAACCACGAAAGCCCAATACGTGGCGAAACTTTCGTTACTCGAAAAGTTACTCGCGCAATAAGCAGAATAGCTCTCGGCATGCAAGACAAAGTATATATGGGAAACCTATCCAGTAAAAGAGATTGGGGACACGCAAAGGACTATATCAAAGCAATGTACCTAATACTACAGCAGGATAAACCCGACGATTATGTTATTGCAACAGGCATCACAACTACTATCAGAGATTTTATCAACATGGCGGCCCTCGAGATAGGACTGAAACTGGAATTTCAAAATGAAAACGCTGACGAAATTGCCAAAATCGTAACAGTCGATAAAGAAATATTTACTAAATGCGTGGGAGAAAGATACCTTGAAAATATAGAAAATAAAATATCCTCAGAAGATACTATTGTCGCCGTAGACCCTAAATACTTCAGACCCACAGAAGTAGACCTGCTAATTGGAGACCCGACAAAATCGAAAACCAAACTCGGCTGGGAACCCCAGTATGACCTAAAAGGTCTAATCGAAGATATGATGCGCTCGGATATTAAACTGATGAAAAAGGATGCATACCTCCGAGACGGTGGATATACGACACTGAATTATTTCGAGTAAACAGAAAAGAAAATGCGAAAAAATAGTAAGATATATGTTGCCGGTCATCGCGGACTAGTAGGCTCCGCCATTGTTAAAGAGCTGAAAACAAAGGGATACAACAATATTATATCCAAAACACATAAGGAACTGGATTTATCAAATCAACAAGCAGTCGAAAAATTCTTCCTCGCAGAAAAACCTGAGTACCTAATTCTTGCTGCTGCCAAAGTCGGCGGAATAGTAGCAAATAACACCTACAGAGCTGAATTCATATACGACAATATGATGATACAGAGTAACATCATTCATGCATCGTGGAAGTACGGCGTTAAGAAATTACTTTTCCTGGGAAGCACTTGCATATATCCGAAAGAAGCACCTCAGCCAATGACAGAAAACTGCCTATTGTCATCCCCTCTCGAATACACCAACGAACCATATGCCATAGCTAAAATTGCAGGCATAAAAATGTGCGAAAGCTATAATATCCAATATGGCACAAACTTCATCGCCGTAATGCCCACAAATCTATATGGACCAAACGACAACTTCAACCTCGAAAAATCACATGTCCTACCCGCCCTGCTCAGAAAAATACATCTTGCAAAATGCTTGGATGAGAATAATTGGACGGCTATAAAAAGAGACCTCGACAAAAATCCTATCGAAGGAATATCAACACAGAATAAACAAGAAGAAATACTGGCAAAACTAAACAAATACGGCATAAAAAAAGACGCTCATGCGTCTGTCGAAATATGGGGAAGCGGCAAACCTATGCGCGAATTCCTATGGAGCGAAGATATGGCTGATGCCTGTATTTATCTTATGGAAAATATCGACTTTAAAGATATTGTGGCAAAATCCAATCTCAATAAAGAAATACGAAATACCCATATAAACATCGGTACCGGAAAGGATATAAGCATTAAAGAACTTGCCATGCTAATCGCAAAAACACTGGATTACAAGGGACAGCTCACTTTCAACACATCCAAACCCGACGGTACAATGCGTAAACTCACCAATGTCGATATGCTCCACAAACTCGGCTGGCAGCACAAAGTCGAAATCGAAAACGGAATAGCGAAAATGTATGACTGGTATTTGAGTTGTTAGTTGTTTAAACGTCATTGCGAGGAGCTGGCGACGTAGCAATCTCTACCAACAAAGAACAGATTGCTTCGCTCCGCTCGCAATGACGATGGAGTTTTAAGAACAACTCTTTGGCTGAATAGTTACTTCCCAAATTCATCATAACTGAAAATCTCAATATTATCCAGTCTTGGGAGTACCTTATCCTTGTTCGACAAGAGCACAGATTCATTCGGAAGCCCCCAATCAATGCCAATACTTGGGTCATCCCAGATTATGCCACCGTCATATTCCGGAGCATAATAATTGTCACATTTATAAGCAAATACAGCACTCTCACTCAAAACTACAAAACCGTGAGCAAAACCCTGTGGCACCCACAGCTGACGCTGATTATCAGAAGAAAGCCTCACTGCTACATGCTTCCCGTAACTAGGCGAGCCTATACGAATGTCTACTGCTACATCCAAAACTTCGCCTTCAATACACCGAACTAGCTTCGACTGCGTATATGGCGGCTTCTGAAAGTGCAAGCCCCGTAAAACTCCATAAGCAGACTTCGACTGATTGTCTTGCACAAAATGAATCTTACCCACAGCCTGCTCAAAAACATCTTGCCTAAATGATTCAAAAAAATAACCCCGAGAGTCTCCAAATACCTTCGGCTCAAATATTAATACATCAGGAATGCTTGTTGGTATTATATTCATTGTTTTTGTTTAGAGTTTAAGGTTTAGTAAATACTGTCCATAATCGTTCTTCTTTAATGGTTCAGCGAGTTTCAGCAGCTGCTCCTTGTCGATATATCCCATCTTGTAGGCAATCTCCTCGATACATGCAATCTTCAAACCCTGACGATTTTCCACAGTTTCAACAAATGCGCTTGCATCCAAAAACGATTTGTGCGTACCCGTGTCCAACCATGCATATCCACGCCCCATAAGCTCCACCTTCAACCTCCCCTCCTTAAGGTAGTGCTGATTGACAGTCGTAATCTCATACTCCCCTCTCGCCGAAGGCTTGATTTCAGAAGCCACTTTCACAACGTCGTTGGTATAAAAGTAAAGCCCCACAACGGCATAGTTAGATGCAGGATTCTCGGGCTTCTCCTCAATTGTCGTTACATTGTTATTTTCGTCGAATGTTGCAACGCCATAACGCTCCGGATCATTAACATAATAGCCAAATACTGTCGGCTTTTTATCTTTTTCCACATTCCTCACTGCCTCTCTCAGCAAATCGGTAAATCCATGCCCGTAGAAAATATTGTCGCCCAAAACCATGCAAACATCGTCGCCACCAATAAACTCCGCACCAAGCGTAAACGCCTGCGCCAAACCATCCGGGCTGGGCTGCTCCTTATAACTAAAGCTCAATCCCAACTCCTCGCCTGTGCCAAGAAGTTTCTCGAAATTAGGCAAATCCTCAGGGGTCGATATTATCAATATCTCACGTATCCCTGCCAACATCAATACCGACAAAGGATAGTAAATCATCGGCTTGTCGTAAATCGGTAACAACTGCTTCGAAATTCCCTTGGTGATGGGATACAATCGCGTCCCCGAACCACCTGCTAATATTATTCCTTTCATAATTTCTTGTTTTGCAAAAATGCTTTAAAGCTATAGGCTGTATGCTTTAGGCTGTTTTGTATATGATTCCTTCAGCTTACAACTTAAATTATAAAGCATAGATTTAAGTATATTTAGTTCCTTTTCTAGCTCTTCACAAACCCTATCATTTATCAAAGCTAAGTCTTTAGCTAGAATAATAAAATACTCAAGCTCATTAATTGATCCTGTAGCAATTTGAAGAAAACGATTAAAATCCTTATCTGAATCTCGCCCGCATCCTTCTGCAATATTTGATGGAATAGAATAAGCAGCACGCCTCATTTGAGGTATCAATGCAAACTTCTCATCGCTTGGAAAAGTCGAGGTTACTTTGTAAACTCTTAAGGTGAGATTATGCGATTCCTTCCAAACTTTATACTGCCTAAAATCTCTCATTTTGATGATTATTTGTAATATCAGATAAAAAGCTTACAGCTTATTTACCATACTGCTCCTCATAATACTTCTGGTAATCCCCACTCGTAACACTCACCATCCACTCTTCATTATCCAAATACCAATCAATGGTCTTTTCTAATCCTTCCTCAAACTGCAAACTCGGAACCCAGCCCAACTCTTTCTGCAACTTCGTCGAATCAATAGCGTAGCGCAAATCATGTCCTGCACGGTCTGTTACGTATGATATGAGTTTTTCCGAACTACCAATATCCCTGTTCAGCTTCCTGTCCATAATCGAACACATCAGCTTTATCAAATCAATATTTGTCCACTCATTGTGCCCCCCAATATTATAGGTCTCACCAACCTTACCCTTGTGGAAAATTACATCAATAGCTCTTGCATGATCCTCAACCCATAACCAATCACGGATATTCTCACCCTTACCATACACCGGCAAAGACTTATTATTCCTGATATTGTTAATGAACAAAGGTATCAGCTTCTCGGGAAACTGATAGGAACCATAGTTATTCGAGCAATTGGAAATCAATGACGGAAGCCCAAAGGTGTCGTGATACGCCCTCACCATATGGTCGGAACTAGCTTTCGATGCCGAATAAGGACTATGTGGGTCATATTTAGTCGTCTCGGTGAACATCTCCTCCTTGTTCATACTCAATGCACCATAAACCTCATCGGTAGAAACATGATAGAATAGCTTATTCTCGAAATTGGCTCCCCATATCTCCTTGGCAGCATTGAGCAAGTTCACCGTTCCTATTACATTGGTAAACACAAACTCCGTAGGATTGCTGATAGAGCGGTCAACATGACTTTCAGCCGCTAAATGAATCACTCCGTCAAACTGATATTTCTTAAACAAGTCTGACACTAGCGTAGAATCAACAATATCAGCCCTCACAAACTCATAGTTGGGCTTATTCTCAATGTCTTTTAAATTGGCAAGATTCCCTGCGTAGGTCAGCTTGTCCAAGTTTACAATTTTGTAGTCCGAATACTTGCTGACAAACAAGCGAACCACATGCGAACCTATAAAGCCCGCTCCTCCTGTTATTAATATAGTTTTTTTCATCTGGTTTATATTTTGTTTTTAATTGTCAGATGTATCTCGCCAATATAATCATTCTCGTATGTGAGGACTTGTTCTCATGGCTCGTTTCATACCACGTATATTTTGTTGAATCGTTTATTTGTTGATTTGCTTAGGGTTTGAAAGCTGTAGGCAGTTTTACCATTCTTCCCATGCAATAAGTTTGCCCGATGAAGTACTCAATGATTTGCTGCCTGCATAGATGGCAAAACAATCTTCATTAGACACTCCCGACAACTTAGCCCATTTAGAAATACCTTTGAAATAATCTTTGCTGTAAGTAGCTCCCGATTTAATTTCGTAAGCTTGAATATGTTTCCCTTTTGACACCAATAAGTCCACCTCATTACCTGTAGAATCGCGCCAAAAGCTGAGGTCTATACTCTCCAATTGATGATAGGCTTTTTTTATAAATTCATTAATTACCAAGTTTTCAAACAAGCCTCCTCGCAGGAAGTGATTGGCGACTTGTTCCTCCGATTGAATATCGAGCAAGGAGCACGCCAATCCTGTATCATAGAAATAGAGTTTAGGCGTTTTCACCAAGCGCTTTTTGAAATTACGATAGTCGGGCTTGAGCAGATAGCAAATATAGCTAGCTTCAAGCACCGAAATCCATGAGCTAATAGTAGGTACCGAAACACTACACTCATTAGCAAGAGATGATAAATTCAGGAGCTGACCAATTCTGCCGGCACAGAGTTTCAAAAAACGTGTAAAACGACTAAGATCACCGATGCTTTTCATCATGCGCACATCACGTTCAACATAGGTTTGAATGTATGACGGATAAAAATCAGGCGGAGCAATATTTCTGTCGTATATTCGAGGATAAGCTCCCGAGAAAATCTCTTTGTTGATTGTTGCAGGAAGAATCTTGCCAAGCTGCATCTCTTGATGCGAAAATGGAAGCAAACGAAGTACTGCCGTTCTGCCGGCTAAAGATTAACTCACATTTTCTAAGAGTAAAAAATTTTGCGAACCTGCCAAAAAATATATTCCAACCTCATTTGTCAAGTCGGTATGTGTTTGTAAATAAGAAAACAAACTAGGCACATTCTGCACCTCATCAATGATAGTTTTATCAGGATAAGTGCCAATGAACCCTTTGGGGTCTTCCGTGGCAAACAAACGAAGATCAGGATCTTCAAGCGACACATATTTATAAGCGGGAAAACTCGAGCGCAACAGCGTAGACTTCCCCGATTGCCGTGGTCCCGTGAGTGTTATTATAGGATATTTGGAAGATAACTCCAAAAGTTTATCGGCGAGTGTTCTTGAAATCATATTAAAGTTTATTTCTTTGCAAATTTAAAGTCGAATTTTAAATTTGCAAAGAAACGTATTGTTTTTTCATGTCTTGTTGTTGAATTGTTGAATTGTTTAGGGTTTAGGGTTTGAAAATGCTGTATGCTGTATGCCGTAGGCTATAGGCTTTAGGCTTTAGGCTATAAGTAAAACAGCCGACCCCTGAACACTAAGCACTGACCACCGAATCAGCTGTTCCATCAGCTAATTACCACATTATCATCGGCTGTTTGTCTGAAAACCTGTCATCCGAAAATCTGAATATCTGGAACTCGTCAACTCTCAATTAAGCATTAACCATTATTCCTCAACTTTTCTATTTCTTCGATGCTAAGCCCTGTCAGTTCGTGTATTGTAGTATTGTCATAGTCTTTTGCTATCATGCGTAAAGCTGTCTTCTCAGCATTTTTCTTCTCGCCTTCTTCTCGCCCTTCTTCTCGCCCTTCCTCTCTTCCTTCCTCTCTTCCTTCCTCTCTTCCTTCCTCTCTTCCTTCCTCTCTTGCTGTGTCGACAACATTCTCTATATCTCGGTAGTATTTTAGACTGCTTTCGTAGTCGCCTCGCTCTTCGGGCGTGAATTTAGATATTTCTGCCTGCTCGAATACTTTTAAGAATACTCTCTCA
>JBKEAJ010000077.1:0-32746 GCA_047972135.1 Bacteroidales bacterium
GTAATAATTTTAAGCTCCTCTAGTTCTGCCGACAATTGCTGAATATGAGACTTTATCTCATCGGGAGCAAGTTTCTCACCACCCGATGCCAATAAAAGTTCCCTTTGTGTATCCACCTCTGTTGCACGTTCTTTTATCTGAATATCTAAGTCCAACAGTTCCTTTTTCAAAGTCGATATAGCTTCGGAAATACTAAGGCTGTTAAGTTCTGCCTTTTCCAGTTCTTGCTTTTCCTGTATGCTCCTATCCATATTTGCCGTTAGTACTGCAAGCTCATCGTCCACATTCTCCACTGCCAGCACCTTAGGATGTTCTGCCGAACCACACAGAGGACACGCCTTACCGTCGTGAAGCTGATTGACAAAACCTCCCAACTCTCTATGAATTAAGAGACTACTTTTTTCATCATTGAGCCTATCTATCTTCTCCGACAGCTTCAAAGTCATATCTTTCAACTCAGAGGGAATATCTTTGCCTGCAATATTGAACTTAGATACAATATCCCGCAATTCAAGCTGTTTAGATGCCACAGCACCAAGCTGCTCTCTTTCCTTATCTTTGATTTTTTGCAAGTCTGTATTTAAGCTAAGGAATTTATTGACAGCTAGTTCTCTTTCTTTCAGCTTGAAATACTCTTCCTGTTTTTTTGTAAAAATCTTATTTTTATCCTTTTGCTCTTTCAGCTTTTCCTCAAGTATATTTTTGTTTCTTTTTGTTTCTTCAATTGTCTCTCTTCCTTTTTCTCGGCGTTGCTTTAGCTTTGCTATTTTGTCGGATGATTCCTGCATCTGCACTAGCATTCTGTACTCCTCCGCCTGCTTAGTGAGTGTCGGAATATTTTCCTTCTGCCGCTCCACCTCGGCAAAAGCTTGTTTTTTTATTCCTAATGTTTTATGCTTATCCTCTAGCGATTTATCAATACCGGAAAGCCTTTGATTTTTCTCGTCAATACTATTTTTTTTATGCTTACAAAAATCCAAATCGCTTTTGAAAAGACGTGTATAAAGATTAAAATTTTTCAAGCTCAGCTCAAGCTGCTCTATATGGGGCTTTTGGAGTGCCAGTTTCTCAAACTCTTGCTGAGTCGACTTTAGCTTGTCGGACAACTCTTTAATCAATTTCTGTTCCTCATACTCTTGCTTCTTCTTCTTTTGTTTATCTACAAGAATGCTGAGTTCAGCTTGTTTCGCAGTAATTTCTTTTTCAAATTGCGACACCACATCTTCGGTATATTCTTCCAGCTGCTGCAAACTACCTTGTGCAGCCTGCAGTTTTGCTTCGTTGGCTGAGTCTATTGCGGCAGTCTTGGAACTTAAATCAAATTTTCCGAGATTAAAAATTTCTTTCAGCATTTCCGTCCGGTCTTTACTGCCCAATTGCAGAAATTCCTGAAACTTCCCTTGCGGAATTATAATAGTTCTGCGAAAATTAATGTACGACAAGCCGACAATCTGTTCCACATCACGCTCAAAATTCTCAATAGCTTCCCACTCTTTGTTTATCTTCTGATATGCAGTTTTTGTAAATGGTTTTACATCTCCAAACTGCTTGCTATTTCTTTTCCCCTTAACAAGCACCCGATATTCAATATCCTCAAAATTCCTGAACTCAAAGTCGATGAGCAGTTCGTTGGATTTAAGGTTCAGCATATTGTAGTTGCGCCCTGCTCTGTTCATCCTATCCACCTCGCCGTACAAAGCATAGGATATAGCCTCCAGAATTGTAGACTTCCCCGAGCCGACACTACCAAAAACCCCGAAAATGTTAGCATCTACCAACTTTCCAAAATCAATCATCTGCTCCTCCTGATAGGAGTATAAGCCCTTTATTTTCAGTCGTATTGGTATCATTCTTCTGCTGCTAGTATTTCTTTAAATAAATTCATCTGTTCCTCCGACGGCTCTGTTCCTCCGTTCTTAGATTTAAAAAACTGAGTAAAAAGAGCCTCCATTGAGTCGGACAAGTCGAGAGTCGGCTCATCTTTCGACAGTTCGTTTTCGCCTGTTACTAAGGGAATTACACCCACAACACCATCATGACTTTTCTCGATAGAGCGTCGTTCTTCGGCTGTCAAAAAAGTATCGGTTTTAATGGTGAGTTCCACTAATGTGTCCTGATTTGCCTCAAGCCACTCCACAGCCTGCGCAGAACTCTCAAAGGTCTTACGCATCAGCCTCTTTCCCGAGCTCAGCTTAATGGGGCTTATCTTTGGACTTGCATTTGGTTCAATATAGATAATATCTACAAACTTATCCTGATTTGCTTCGGCAAAACTATATGCCAAAGGGCTTCCGCTGTACACTATCTTGCTGTCCGAATCTTTTACATATTGATGGCGATGCAGGTGTCCCAATGCAAAATACTGTATTTGCGGTGGAATATTGTCGCTCAGTATGGCTTGCGCTCCGCCGATATACAAAATTGGTTTCTCCTCGTCGGGTTCTTGAATTTCATCGTCGGAGTTGTTTACCACAAGCAGGTGGGACACGAGGACATTCACTCCACGATTGTCGCAATATTGTTCTGCCAAGTCCTGCCAATGCCCTGCTAATAAGTTTTGTAACTCTTGCTCTCTATCTTCCTCACCAAAGCATGTTCGCAGTCGAGCCTCGTTGGCATAGGGTGTATGTATAATGCGGAGCGGATAATCGTATTTCGGGTGTTTTATTTCGACAAAACCCTTTTCGGACTTAAGGAGCTTAATGCCACCTTCCGTTTCAAAATTGCCAACTGTATCCTGTGGTAATCCTATCAGCAAAATACCACATTGCAGTGCAAGAGGGTCGGCAGACTTTACAAGAGCTGCCGAGTCGTGGTTGCCCGCAATCGCACACACCAATCTTTTTCCTGAGTTTGAAAGCCTATATAAGGTTTTGTACAGCAGCTCTATGGACTCAACCGAAGGGGTAAAATTGTCGAACACATCGCCTGCCACAAGCACCGCATCAACATCATGTTCGTCGGCGATACGGCAAATCTCGTCGAGTACTTCTCTTTGCTCGGGCAAACGGGAGAAGTTCTCCAATCTCTTGCCGATATGCCAATCGGAGGTATGTAATATCTTCATCTGTTTAAAATTTTGCACTAAGCAGTAGGCTTTATGCTTTTGCTGTTTTTAATCATCCTTCATTGCAAGTGTTCTTTGTTGCAAGAGATTGCTTCGTCGCAAGCTCCTCGCAATGACGTTCGTTTATTTGGCATTTCATTAATCATTTATAATTCACCATTAACAATTAAAAAAGGCTCGTTTCATCTGTTTATATTTTGTTTTTTAATTGTCAGCTATTACGTTGCTGAACGTTCTATCTAGCCCTACTACATACTGAGAGTATTGGTCATCTACAGGAATATCTTGAGGGATAAATAAGCTCCCCTCTCCTTTGAAAATATGTTTACCCAATGCCAAAGAGAAATCTCCCGAAATTACTTGATGCCGGTAGTATTTTTGTTCGATATTTATTCCAACCGTGTTTGCGATGTTGTCGATAGTTCCGACTGATTGGATTAATTGTGGTATATGATTATAGCCATTGAAGTATGCAAGTGAAAAATCTAGCTTGTTGAACCGTTGAAACAACCTAAGGGCAAATTGACTACTGCTAAGTTTAGCAGCAGGTTCTGACACGTTAATATTATATATAGCATCGTAATCTGCCCCTTGAATATTTACAGTCAATTCTGTTTCTGCTTTCCAAGCAACTAATCCCTAAACGAGGGAAGCTAAAATCGCAAAACACACTTATTCAACGGCATACTGCTTGTTCCGCCCTATTTTGTTCCAAAAATTTTATCACCTGCATCACCAAGTCCGGGAAGTATATAACCTTTATCGTTCAGCCTTTCGTCAACGGCAGCCACATATATTTCCACATCGGGATGAGCCTCCTCTACCCTTTTCAGTCCTTCGGGGGCAGCCACAAGGAAAAGCCCCTTAATCTTCTCACATCCAGCACGTTTCAAGGTATCTATTGTTGCAACAAGAGTACCCCCCGTTGCCAACATTGGATCAATGATAAGAGCAACTCTTTTAGTCATATCACTGGCAAGTTTTGCATAATACTCAACGGGCTGCAAGGTTTCCTCGTTTCTGTAATAACCCACCACCGACACCTTTGCCGAGGGCACTAAATCCAACACTCCTGACATCATGCCTAATCCTGCACGCAAAATCGGCACAATTGTTACTTTCTTACCTTTTATTTGGTCTACCTCCACAGGCCCTGCCCAACCGTCGATATTGATTTTTTCCAAGGGCAAATCCTCAAGGGCCTCATACGTCAGTAAGGACGCTATCTCTGATGACAAATGCCTAAATTCTTTAGTTGAAATATCGGCTTGCCTTAATAATCCGACTTTATGCTTGATAAGTGGATGGCTTGCTACGAATAATGACATGTTATTGTGCTTTAAAATTACCTACAAATATTGCAAATAAATCGCTAGGCACAAAATGATTTTTTGTTGTTAGTTCTTAGCCACTAGTAACTAGCTTTTTGGACAAGTAAATTTTTATCATCTTTTGCACCGCATCAATTAAACATCTATATTTGCTCAAAATAGATTACAATGGCAGATTTAAGCACAAGTTATTTAGGACTAAAACTCAAGAACCCCATAGTATTGGCGAGTTCGGGAAAGACAGCATCGGTTGATAAAATAAAAGAAGCCGAGCATGCAGGAGCTGGAGCAGTAGTGATGAAATCAGTGTTTGAGGAACAGCTTGTCAACGAGATACATCACGGATTACGCCACGACGGAGAAAACCCCTATATCACTGAGGCTTATGACTATATGTCTGAATACCTGCGCAATAACTACATAGGCAAACACTTAGATATGCTCAGACAAGCGAAAGCCGAATGTAAGGATTTACCTATAATTGCAAGTGTATGTGCTGTAAATGCTTCGGAATGGACTAAAATGGCAAAAGAATTCGAAAAAGCAGGTGCAGATGCAGTTGAAATAAATATTTTTAACGTAGCAACGACCAAAGGTACCAGTTCAGAGACTATTGAAGAGGGCTACTTGGATATAATCAGAAAATTAAAAAAGGAAGTGTCCATCCCCATATCCGTAAAGATTGGCAACTACTTTACAAATCTTGTAAGGTTCTCTGACCAGCTGTATGCCAATGGAGCTAAGGGAGTAGTGATGTTCAACAGATTCTTTGAGCCAGAAATAGACCTTAAGCATCTAACACTTACCTCATCGACAGTATTCAGCAACCAAGCAGAGTTGCGCAAAACTCTACGATGGATTGCTATCAGTTCGGCAGCAGTGCCAAAGTTGGATTTTGCTGCATCGACAGGCATTCACGATGGCGAGGATTTGATAAAAGCAATATTAACGGGTGCTAAAGTAGGACAGCTTTGCTCCGTGATTTACACCGACGGCTTGGAAGTGATACCCTCAATGCTCAGTAGGCTAGAGGAGTTTATGGATAAATGGTCCTTTGAGACGATAGAGGCATTTAGAGGACGGTTAAACTACTCGAACATCGAAAATCCTCGCATGTTTGAGCGCAGTCAGTTTATGCGTTTCTTTTCGGGGAAGGAGTAAGAAAAGTACTGACAATGAAGACATAATTTGCTACAAAAACACGCCAAAACCATACGAATATTTGGGATTGATTATACTTTTCTACTCGCAGGAGCACGAGTCAATTCATGCACACTGCAAGTCTCAAGGGAGAGAAAGCAAAGTCGAGCTAATATCTGAAAACGGAAACTTTGTTGAAGTTAAAATAACAAACGTTTCAGAAAAGAACCATTAGACTCTAAGAATTTAAGAAAATCAAAACTCCAGTTGAGGCATACCGAGACGATATTGTTATAATATGGGTAGACATTTTCGAATATATAAAAGCAATAAAATCAGAACTTATAACAAAAAAACTATAAGTCATGGTCGTATCAATTGAGAAAGCAGACTATAAAGGGGATTATATCATTAATTTTCAATTTTCCGATGGAGTAAAAAGGAGTATCGATTTTAGCAATTTTCTTCAAAAAGCTAAGAATCCAATGACACGAAAATATCTTGATAAAGATTTATTTAGTGCTTGTCCATAATGTCAAGAGTCTGAGATAGAAAGTTCAAGATCAAGGCTTGCGAAACTTTGTGAATTAGGAGTTTACTTGTGTAAATGACTAATACGCAAAGTGAGCGTAACGCAGATATTGGACTTTATAGACGGACTCTATTTAAATCATTCACACTAGATTACGGCGACTTAGTTTGGAACAATTACGAAATGTGCTTTCCAATTTGGGATTTGCACGAAGGTAAAATATAAATCGCACTGTCTCTCAACCTACCTCCAGTTCTGCCCTCATGCCGTTTAGAAATATTTCTATCAAGGTCTTGGAAGAATCAAATTTGTATTTAGCAGAAAGAAAATCAGCACCATCCGTTAAAACTGAAAGTACGTACTATAAAAAAATAAAACACACGTGGTTTAGAATAATTCGTATCTTTGCAAAAGATGAATTGAAAAATCATTAGAACAATGAATACAAAATTGACATTAACAATAGAACGCGAAATAATAGAACGAGCAAAAATCTATGCAAAGGATAAGAATCGCAGCTTGTCAGACATTATTGAAAATTACTTGAAAATTCTTACTGAAAACGGGCAGAAAGATAAAGAGCAAAGATTAAATCCAATCGTAGAGTCATTAAAAGGTTCTTTTAAAATGCCTAAGGATATGAATTATAAAGAGGAGCTGAGAAAGCGTTTAGAAAAAAAGCACTTGTAAATGGACAAAGTTTTAATAGACACAGACGTAATAATGGACTTATTTTTCGACCGAAAGCCATATGCAGAGTTTTCAAGCAAACTGATTAATCTTTGTGCAGAAAATCGAGTTCAAGGATATACAACGCCTGTAATCATATCAAACGTTTATTACTTACTCCGTAAGACAGCAAAGCACAATATCATCGTGGAAAAAATAAAACAACTTTTGAGCATAATCGAAATTTTGAAAATGGATAAAAATGTGGTTATGAATGCCTTAAATTCGGAATTTAAAGATTTTGAAGACGCTTTGCAGAATTTTTCCGCAATTGAGAATGGAGATATTAAAATCATCCTAACTAGAAATTTAAAAGATTTCAAAAAAAGTAAACTAGCGATATTAACACCTGAGATCTATTTAAAAGGGCTTTAGCCCAAAGGTTTCATTCGCCCTAATTTCTTTTTTTGTTAAGCTCTCTCAACCTACCTCCAGCTCTGCCCTCATGCCGTTTAGGAATATTTCTATCTCTGCATTGCCGATATTCAGCGGCGGTAGCACCCTTAGAATGTGGAGATTAGAAGAAGTTCCTGTCAGGATATTTCTATTTCTCGCCAGAGCCTTTCTGAATAGGGCTATCGGCTCGTTCATTTCCACTCCTATCATCAGTCCTCGTCCGAACACTCTTTTCACACCTTTCAGTTTTCTCAGTTCATCAATCAATATTTGCCCTTTTTCTTTTGCATTTTTCAGGAGCTGTTCTTCTTCCATTACTTCCAGTACGGCAAGAGAAGCCGCACAAGCAAGGTGATTACCACCAAAGGTTGTTCCCAGCATTCCGAATTTAGCATCGAATTTTGGCGACACTAGTACACCGCCTACGGGGAATCCGTTACCCATACCCTTTGCAGTTGTTACTATGTCGGGTTTTATTCCCGATTGCTGATAGGCAAAAAAGTCGCCCGTCCGACCATAACCACTTTGCACCTCGTCGAGTACAAAAATTGTATTCGTTTCAAAGCAGGCTTTTTCCAGTTCCACAAGAAACTCTTTTGCAGGTTCACGTACTCCTGCAATGCCTTGTATTCCTTCGACTATCACGGCTGTATATTCCATTGATTTAAGCTCGGCTTTTGCAATTCCTGCATTGTCTAAAGGTAGGAATGTTACATCGTGCGAGCTGTTGTAGGGCGATACAATCTTAGGATTATCGGTAGCAGCAACGGCTCCGCTAGTTCTGCCATGAAAGCCTCTACTGAAAGCTATTACTTTCTTACGTTTATTATAGAATGATGCAAGTTTGAGGGCATTTTCGTTTGCTTCAGCTCCCGAGTTACAAAGGAATAAGTCGTATTCTCCCAGTCCCGACATTGCTCCCAACTTGTGTGCAAGCTCAATCTGCAAAGGATTGTGTACGGAATTTGAATAATACCCGATTTTTGACAATTGTTCTGAGATTCTCTTTATGTAATGAGGGTGCGAATGTCCGATAGATATAACAGCATGTCCGCCGTAAAAATCTAAGTAGCGTTCTCCATTATTGTCAAAAACGTACACTCCTTCTCCCCTTTCGAGGGTGATGTCCATAAGTGGGTAAACTTCAAAAGGTTTCATATAATATTGCTTTACGCTATACGTCTTAGGTTTTACGCTTTAGCCCAATAGTATAGTCATTATTTACTCTGTTTATGCTTAAAATCCACAGGGTTTCAATCTCAATCCTGTACTTTCGTCTATGCCAAACATCAAGTTCATATTCTGTACTGCTTGTCCCGATGCCCCTTTCAGCAGATTGTCTATAAAGCTGATTATATGCAACTTAGAGCCATACTTCTTGACATAAACCACGCCCTTATTTGTATTCACCACCTGTTTCAAATCAGGGTTGGCGGTCGATACGTGCGTAAACGGATGGTCTGCATAATAATCTTCAAAGAGCTTTAGGGCATAATCCTCATCCTTGTCAAAATCCACATATACCGAAGCCATAATACCACGTGTATGGCAACCACGTATAGGCACAAAGTTAATATTTTTATCAAAACTACCTTGCAAATGCTTCACACACTCTCCTATTTCTGCCAAATGCTGATGTTCAAAGGCTTTGTACGTCGACAAATTGGAGCTGCGCCAACTAAAATGTGTTGGTGTAGTAGGCTTCTGTCCTGCTCCTGTTGAGCCTGTAATGGCTGTTACGTGTATTTCTGATTTCAGTTCACCTGCCGCCGCAAGAGGAAGTAATGCCAATTCGATAGACGTGGCAAAGCATCCAGGATTGGCAATATAATTTGCTTGCTTTATATCCTTACGGTTCAGCTCGCAAAGTCCGTAGACAAACTTGTTGCCTTCTGCTTTCAGTCGGAAATCAGCACTTAGGTCTATAACTTTAAGCTTCGCAGGCAGTTTGTTGTCGTTCATAAACTCCACCGACTTGCCATGTCCGGAGCAAAGAAACAAAACATCGACTGCCGAAAACTCAAAATCTCCAAATACTATATCGCATTCACCAATCAAATCGCCATGCACACTGCTCACTGGCTTTCCATCGTTGCTAGAGCTATTTACTCCGACAATTTTGGTTTCAGGGTGATTTATCAGTATCCGCAAAAGCTCGCCTGCCGTATATCCAGCTCCGCCAATAATTCCAACTTTTATCATGCTTGTTTGTTTATGCTGTGGTATATTTTCAATGGATTACCCAATATTTTTATAAAGCCTTTTGCATCGTCGGATGTCCACGCATTGTGCATTTCGCCATATTCACCAAAATTCGATTTCATTAAATCATGGGGAGAATCTACCCCTATCATTTCAAAGTGGTAGGGCTTTAACTTAACAATCACCTCGCCCGTAACGGTACTCTGCGATGATGCAAGAAACTTTTCAACATCTCGCATTACAGGCTCAAGATACTGCGACTCATGCAGAAACATACCGTACCAATTGCCCAGTTGCTCTTTCCAGTACTGCTGCCACTTGGAAAGGGTGTGTTTTTCTAACATTTGGTGCGCTTTGATTATCACCATCGGAGCAGCAGCCTCAAAGCCTACTCGTCCTTTTATGCCTATAATAGTGTCGCCAATATGCATATCACGACCAACAGCATATTGCGAAGCAATAGCTTCTATCTCTCTGATAGCCTCGACTTTATCGCTATACTCTTTGCCGTTCACACTACAAATCTCTCCTTTGTTGAAGCCAATTTTCAACTCCTGCTCACCATCTTTTTTTAGCTGACTTGGATATGCCTTTTCGGGCAGACCTTTATCGGAAGTAAGAGTCTCCTTCCCTCCGATACTTGTTCCCCACAGCCCTTTATTGATGGAGTATTCCATTTTCACCCAATCGTCCTCAATACCATGCTTTTTCAGAAAATCTATTTCATACTGACGGCTCAATTTCATGTCTCTAGTGGGAGTGATAATCTCAATTTCGGGAGCTAATATATTGAAAGTCATGTCGAAGCGCACTTGGTCATTTCCTGCGCCTGTACTGCCGTGAGCAAGATACTTTGCATCTATCTTCTTTGCGTACTCTATTGTTGCAATCGCTTGGAAAATTCTTTCGGAGCTTACCGATATAGGGTAAGTATTATTTCTGAGGACATTACCGAAGACCATATATTTAATACATTTCTCGTAATACTCCTGAGTTACATCAAGTGTTACATGCTCTTTCACGCCCAACTTGTACGCTTTGTCGGCGATGTTTTTCAGTTCCTCGTCGGAGAAACCGCCGGTGTTTGCAATGGCTGTATACACCTCATAACCACACTCTTCCGAAAGATACTTGGCGCAGTACGAAGTATCCAGTCCACCACTAAATGCTAAAACTAGTTTCTTGCTCATCATATTTATTTTTATTGTTGTCATTACTATGTTCGGCAGGGTCGAAAAGCATGCCCGTACAGAGGCATTTTGTATAATCGGTGCGTTGCAGTATGTCGTAGTTGACACAGCTTTGGCAGCCCTTCCAGAATTTCTCGTCGTCTGTCAGCTCCGAAAAGGTAACAGGACGATAGCCCAACATATGGTTAATCTTCATCACAGCCAAGCCCGTTGTCAGTCCGAATATCTTGGCATTTGGATATTTTTTTCTCGACAGCTCAAAGGCTGCCTTTTTAATCCGCTTCGCAACTCCCGAGCCTCTATATTCACGCACTACAATCAGCCCCGAATTGGCAACATATCCATCGTTAGCCCAACTCTCAATATAGCAAAAGCCTACAAATGTATCACCATCAAGAGCAAGAACAGCCTTGCCTTCATCTATTTTTTGTATTATGTACTCATTAGTACGTCGTGCAATGCCTGTTCCTCTTTCCTTCGATGCTCTGTCAATTGCTTCATTAATGTCTTCAGCGTATTTATAATGCTCCGCCGATGCTATTACAATCTTTATATTATTCATTTTTTCAGAAAAACTTACAAATCAATTTTAGCCCACACCTTTTGCAATAAATCTTCCATTTTTGTCTCCACCCCTTCCCCGAGTATTATAAGAATAGTGTCATCACCTGCAATAGTTCCCAGTATTTCATCGAGTTCAGCACTGTCAATATCGCTTGCCAAACCATTGGCATATCCGGGATTGGTCTTCACCACAGCAAGGTTTCCCGAGCGTTTTATAGATTGTACAAGACTTTCGATGTAGGAAGAGCCACCTGAAGAGTCGGTATCTGCAATTTTCGGTAATATATATTTGTATCCCGAGTCGGCATCTGCAATTTTGGCAACCTGCATTTCCTTCATATCTCGCGACAAGGTAGAGCGGTTCACCTCTACTCCCATTGAAGTAAGAAGAGCCTGCAACTCATCCTGACTGCCAATCGAGCGGTTTTCGATGAGCTTCCTGACTATATTTTGACGTTCTATTTTCTTCACTGTGTATTATATTAAAAACAGACTGCAAATATGTGCATTTTTTATTTGTCGAACAAATATTTGTGCAATAAAGTTTGTGTATTTTCCAAATAAGCCCTATCTTCGCTGCAATAAATTGCACAAAATGAAAAAATTCACATCCGTAAACGACGTTCAAGACATAAAAGTCCTTGTAAAAAGAGCATTTGAAATTAAGAAAAGCCCAAGCGCAAACTGCGAGTTAGGCAAAAACAAGACTATGTTGCTGATATTCTTCAACAACAGTCTGCGTACACGCCTCAGCACCCAGAAAGCCGCTTTGAATTTAGGTATGAACGTCATTGTCTTCGACATCAACGAAGGGGGCTGGAAACTAGAAACCGAAATGGGCGTGATAATGGACGGCGACAAGCCCGAACACATCCGCGAGGCAGTCCCCGTAATCGGTTCATTCTGCGATATAATCGGAGTACGCTCCTTTGCATCACTCAGCGACAAAGAAAAAGACTACAACGAGGTGATACTCAGTCAGTTTGTAAAATACTCCGGAGTCCCTGTTGTAAGTCTTGAATCGGCAACGCTTCATCCACTTCAATCTTTTGCAGATATAATTACAATAGAGGAGTATAAAAAGATAGAGAAACCAAAGATTGTAATGTCGTGGGCACCGCATCCCCGAGCACTTCCGCAGGCAGTCCCCAACTCCTTTGCCGAATGGGTGTTGGCAGCAGGTTACGAGCTAACAATTACACATCCTGAGGGCTATGAGTTGAACGAGAAATACACGAAAGGGGCAAAAATCGAACACGACCAACTGAAAGCCTTTGAGGGTGCCGATTTTGTATATGCCAAAAATTGGTCTTCCTACGATAAATATGGCGAGATACTCAGTACTGATAAATCATGGACAATATCCGACAAGCAAATGAGCAAAACCAATGATGCTAAATTCATGCACTGCCTGCCTGTGAGAAGAAATATGATAGTGAGCGACAGTGTTATCGACAGCACAAACTCTTTGGTAATCCCCGAAGCAGCAAACCGCCTATACTCGGCGCAAACAGTGATAGAGACGATATTAATTCAGCCCGTGGCATCGCCTCGGGGATAGAGATAGCAAAAGCATAAAGCCTATAGCTTACAGCTTATTGCAAAAAAATACAAAGTCTTAAAATATGGACGAATTAAAGATTATAAAAGTTGGCGGCAAGATTGTGGAAGAAGCCGATAGTTTGAGAGAGCTTTTGGACAATTTCGTTCAGTTGAAAGGCAAAAAAATTCTTGTCCACGGTGGCGGCAGGGCAGCAACAGCAATGTCAGAGCAACTTGGCATAGAAACTAAGATGATTGATGGACGACGAATTACCGATGCTGCCACGCTAGACGTGGTAACAATGGTGTATGGCGGAAAAGTCAACAAAAAGATTGTAACAGAACTACAAAATCGGAAGGTCAATGCCATCGGTCTTACGGGAGCAGACATGAACTGCGTAAACTCGGCTAAACGAGCGGTGAAAGCCATAGACTACGGATATGTGGGAGACATTAAGAGCATAAATACAACGTCATTTAAAACCTTGCTAAACAGCGACATAGTACCCGTCATGGCTCCCCTCAGCTACGACCACAAACTAGGTTCATTGCTGAATACCAATGCCGACACGATGGCATCGGAAATAGCCATCGCCCTATCGTCCGACTACCGGGTGTCGCTGATATACTGCTTTGAGAAGGACGGCGTACTACTCGACCACAAGGACAGCAGCAGTGTAATTCGCAAGCTGTCAAAAGACTACTACGCAGAATTAAAGCAAAAGAAGATAATTATAGACGGCATGATACCCAAACTCGACAATGCTTTCAATGCCAAAGCAGGGGGTGTCAACAGCATACAAATCACCAATCACAAAAATCTCGCAGCAGATTTTGGTACGGTGATATAGATGCAGGTTGAATTGTTTAAAAATGCTGTAGGCAGTAGGCTTTAAGCAATTTAATGGTAAATTGTTAATGATTAATTGTAAATGATGCCGCCAAACAAATGAACGTCATTGCGAGGAGCTGGCGACGTGGCAATCTCTACCTATAAAGAACAGATTGCCACGCTGACGCTCGCAATGACGGGAAATGTAGATATTACGATGTGGGCTGTTTATGGCTGCAAGCCATAATTAATTCAGCCCATGGCAACGCCATGGGGATAGAGATAACAGTAGAATATGCGCCCTGAAAGGGCAGGTTATAAAAAAACAACAAAAGCATAAAGCCTATAGCCTAAAAAAGGTTTAAAGTTTAGGGATCTAGTCCCGAATCTTCGTAGCAAGGAGAGTTTCTAAGAACAACTCTTTTGGCTGAATAGTTACAGAAATGGTTCTTTTCCAAAAGCATTCAGGCTTAATATCGTATTGCTTGTATAGTTTTCAGGGAATCAGCGGTTTGCTCTTGCGCCGACAAGCTGATACCATCTCTGTAGATGTCGACAATTTCTATTTGGAAATAAAGAGAAGAGTAAGGAGCTAAGTAAATAGAGCCGGTGCTACCATATCCCAAGTCAGAAGTAAACATAAAATGCCCGTACGAATGTAATTTTGACAAGGCTATGGAGTAATTGAAACCTTTGATAAAGCTATTATCATCACGTCCTGGGTAGACAAAATTCAGGGTTTCGTTGACCTTTTCGTCGATTCTATTTGCACTTGAAATATCGGTCAGCACATAACGGACAAGTAGTGAATCGCCAACCATTACCGGATAATTTAGATTACCGACAGTATCAAAACAGTAAAAAACTCCGTCGGGAGATTGAGTTAGGCTTACGCCTTTGTCTTTTTCAAATTTCGATATAAAGTCATTAAACTCCTCTCCTTCCTGTGATGAGCTTCTTACATTATCATCATCGAGGCAAGAATACAAAGTTGAAGAAATCAACAAAACAATAAATAATAGGTACTTCATCACCTTTTCATAATTTTAGCTTGCAAAGTTACAGATATTTTTCGGGATTATCGATTACTTTATCTGTATATATCTGTGCTTCTTTCATATAACTAAAGAATTGCTGTTCTAATGTCTGTAGATTTGCTTCAATAATTTGAATTGCAAAATGCGCTTCGGAGGGAAGTGATGTATGTTTTCCCATGTTGACAAGCACCTTTTCTATACCTTTTATTTCTGCATAATCCACTAGTTGTTTTCGGCTGATAAATGCCGGCAGCCATATTTTCATTCTGTTGGGGATGTGTATGAAGTTCGACAAGAGGATTTTATGGATTTTGTGTGTATATTCTCGTAAAGAGATTTCACTAAATCTGTCCCAATGCTTTGCCAAGAAATGGTCGTAAACAATATCTATAACTACCTTTTTATATCGACGATATTTCTCGGCAAACAGACTGCCCGACTCCTTCGCTATCGTGTTATTATCTATAAATGAGTCTATTAGGCGATGTAGTAAAATGCCATCCCTTATGTCTTTGGAGTACTTGTTGTAGTCTCTGCCTTTTACGTAATCGGCAATAAAACTCCCAACTATCTTCTTGTGATTATCGCCTGCAAAATATGTGTGTGCAAGAAAGTTCATAGTGTTAGTGTTATACCGACTTTACCAATTTTACCTCCCATTGGCGGAGCTGTTTTATAGATTGATAATCTTACCTCTTCTATTCCTGAATAGTCTCGATATATTCGGTCGATGATTTGTTTGTTTAGTTTTTCTATGAGTGCTACGCTTTCGCCCTCCATTTCTTCTTTAATAGTGTGATAAAGAGCCATATAGTTTATGGCATCATCTAGGTTATCACTATTTGCAGCATCCGAGAAGTCAGCCTTGACAACAACATCAACGCTAAAACGAGTACCCACCTTTTGCTCCAATGCAAAATGCCCGTGATGTGCGTAGAACTCCATATCTTTTATTTCGATTAATCCTATCATTTCGCTAAAATACTCCTTTTTCCACTAAATCCACTATTTCTTCCAACTCTTTGTCTTCGCCATTGGGGTCGTAAACAGATTTTAGGTCTTGTCCGAAGAGCCTCGCCACCGATTGCCAAATAAAGGCAGTACGCCCACTTTTCATGTCTTTTATTATGGCATAGGAAGTACGGTGAGTTTCACGGTCTATCAATTTTAGAAGTATTCGTCCTTCGCTTTTGCTGAGTTTTTTTATTTTGCCCGAATACTCTTTCATTGCTGCTTTCTCAGCTTCTTTCAGGTATTTTCGTTTATCTGAGGACTTGTCGAGATCTTCGTACTTTAATGAAACTTCCTGCAATATCCTTGCCGCATCCTTAGCATAGGGCAGTACTTTTTTAACACGCATCACTGTGCGCCAATATTTTTTATCTCGCATTTTTCGTGTATAGAAACTTGGCGGAAATACATAAACCCCTCTTAAATAGAACATTGGAATAGTGTCGCCATCCTCGACAATACAGCTGAAATACAATTTTTGCTGACTTGTATCCGCTTGTTGGCAATAGGCTCTATCGGTGTTTGCACAAACAAGCACAACGACAAATAAAGCCGAAATATATCTGAGCAAAGCGTGTATTTTAAAGTCTCTAGCCATTTCTAAAGCATCTGCTTATTTATAGGATACGTCTTGCAAAGATAATCTATTCGACTGATAAGTAATATTTTACCCTATCAAATTTTATTTTGTCAAAACCTTCAACATCAAGCAGTTTATCGATTGACGTGAAGCTACCGTTCTTATTCCGATAGTTGAGGAGTGCTTGTGTCATGTCTTTGTCGATATAGGGATGGCGTATCAGCTCCCGATAGTCGGCAAAGTTGATATTGATTTTTCTGATTTTGTTCATGTCAATGGAGCAGTGCGGAGCAAAGCGTTGGTAGTATTCATCCTTCATTCCGTAGACTTCTTTTAGTTGCTCGACGGAATAATAGCCACCTAGTAGCTCACGATACTTTACAATTCTACGTGCATAGCTGCTACCAATGCCGGGTAAGGCTTTCAGGATAGTGGTGTCAGCAGAATTAAGCTCAACTTTTGCAAATACTTTTTCCGCTGCTTTGGTATTTCCTAGCTCTTTAGAGTTCTTATTCGTATGCGTTTCTACCTTTGGGACTTCCACACTTTCTATTGATTGATATTCTGCGACTGTCTTTTGTGCTTTTGTTTCTATTGTTGCGGTCTTGTCGATAACAATCCATGCCTCAAGTAGGGCATAAATGGAGTCAGTCATTCCATAAATACGTTTTAAATCTTCTTTCTTGCGGAACTTTCCACCACTTTCACGATAACGGATAATGTTGGATTTTACATATTTGCTGATACTCAGTTGCATAATAGAGTCCGACGGGCTTGTATTTGGGTCAAAAGTGAAAAATATAGGTATATTCCTTTCCTCCTCTGCCATTTTCACACTGTCAAGATATGCGCTTATTTCAGCTTCGGTATCTTTGTTTGGTTTATATTCATTTGTGAATAATTGTTTATAGAATATATTTGCAAGGAGCAGCAATGCAATTATCACCGACAGTGCAAATAATGCTTTGCGTTCACGGCGTGTGAGTTTCGCATTGCTATCGTCATATGAATACTTTTTATGCATTGTTCCTCTTTTAGTATGCAAGTTAACTAAATAAATCGAAAGCACACAATTCGACCAATTGCTAATGATGTTCAAAAACAAAAACGATATTTTTATGTGAATCCTTTTTTTTATGCAACAATTTAGCACATTATAGACCAATTGGTCTATATTTGTGAGTAAAGATTGACACATTTTTGGTAAACATGCTGTATGCCGTACGCTTTATGCTATAAGCAAACAGCCGATAAACGTTCGTCATTGCGAGGAGCTGGCGACGAAGCAATCTCCTGCAACAAAGAACAGATTGCCACGCTAACGCTCGCAATGAAGGATTATTAAAAACAGCAAAAGCATAAAGCCTATAGCTTACTGCTTATTGCAAAATTATAAACAGATGAAGATAAGGAAAATACTTGTAGCAAACAGAGGAGAGATTGCCGTTCGTATTATGCGCTCTTGCAAAGAGTTGGATATTAGGTCGGTAGCAGTATTCTCCGAAGCCGACAGGACCTCCAAGCATGTTTGGTGTGCCGACGAGGCTTATTGTATTGGTGGTGCAGCATCTAGCGAGAGCTATTTGCGCATCGACAAGATTATTGAGGTGGCAAAAAAGAGTGGAGTTGATGCCATACATCCGGGATATGGTTTTCTTTCTGAGAACTCTCAGCTTGTAAAAAGTTGTGAGGAAGCAGGGATTATTTTTATCGGTCCTTCGACAGACACGATGGCGACAATGGGCGATAAGATTTCAGCACGCAAGCGCATGATTGAGGCAGGTGTGCCGGTAGTTCCTGGCACTCAAAAAGGACTCACAAGTGTAGACGAAGCTATTGCGGTAAGTCGTGATATAGGCTTTCCTGTTATGATGAAAGCCTCGATGGGCGGTGGAGGAAAAGGCATACGTTTAATACAAAGCGAAAAGGAGGTAAAGGAAGCCTACGAAAGTGCGAAGTCGGAGTCGCTTTCTTCTTTCGGCGACGATACTGTGTATATTGAGAAGTTTGTGGAGGAACCTCATCATATCGAATTTCAAATTCTTGGCGACACACACGGCAATGTTATACATTTGTACGAGCGTGAATGCTCCATCCAACGTAGAAACCAAAAGATACTTGAGGAATGTCCCTCGCCATATATCACTGACGACATACGTGAGGAGATGGGTAAGAAAGCCGTTATGGCAGCTAAAGCTGTTGACTACGTGGGGGCAGGCACAATAGAGTTTTTAGTTGATAAGAACATGAATTTCTTTTTCATGGAGATGAATACCCGCTTGCAAGTGGAACACCCTATCACAGAGGAGACCATTGGCATAGACATGGTAAAAGAGCAAATCTGTATTGCACAGGGCGAGATTTTATCGATGAAACAAGAAGATGTAAAGCAGCATGGACATTCCATAGAGGTGCGTATCTGTGCGGAGGATGCGGAAATGAATTTTATGCCCTCGCCGGGTCTGATTGAGAGGATAATGCAACCCAATGGTGCAGGCATCCGCTTGGACAGTTACGTTCGCGAATACTACGAAATACCCATGTATTACGACCCGATGCTGGGTAAACTTATTGTTTGGGCAACAAGTCGGGAACAGGCTATTGCACGCATGAAACGAGCTTTGTATGAATACAAAATTACGGGTGTAAAAACCAATCTTAATTATCTGAATAATATCATTAACATCCCTGATTTTGTTGAAGGTAAGTACGATACTAGTTTTTTGGTGAAACACGAGGAGACTTTGAAAAATATGCATAGTTCAGAGAGCAAGGAAACTGAAAATATTGCTCTTATGGTTTCCTATTTGGACTATCTTATTCATGCTAACAATACTAAATCTGACAAAGGTGCAAATCACACTGTCAGCAGGTGGAAAAATTTTGGTTTACAAAAAGGAATTTTAAGAATATAATCATGGAAATACATATTGGCAATAGAGTTGCGGAAGTGGAGCTCATCAGCAAAGAAAATGGCATCGTCAGGATGCTGGTCGATGGAGAAGAGCACACAATAGATGTTAGCAGGATGCGGAATGGTATATACTCTGTCATAGAGAACGGCAAAGCTTACAATGCCGAGCTTGCAAGGGAAAATAACGGGAGGAGCTACAGAGTGAATTCCGGTTTTTCGTCATACGATGTGCAAATTGTTGATGCAAGGGCGAAATTCCTTAGTCTTAGAGGTGCTGCCAATGAGCATCAGGACGACAAAATCACATCGCCAATGGCAGGGAAGGTGGTTAAAATTCCCGTTGAGGTCGGCGATAAACTAGAGGCAGGAGATACGGTTATTGTTATCGAAGCCATGAAGATGCAGAATAGCTACAAGGTAGCTTCGGATTGTACAATTAAAGAGATACTAGTAAAAGTAGGAGATGCGATAGACTCCAATCAAGCATTAATCAGTTTAGATTTACTTAAAAAAGAATAGGTTATGACACACGAAGAATTATATAAATCGTTTGAGGACAAAAACAAGGCAGCCGAAGCAGGTGGCGGTGCAACACGTATTCAGAAACAACACGAAGCAGGGAAGATGACTGCTCGCGAGCGTATCGACATTCTTTTGGACAAGGGTACTTTTGTGGAGCTAGACAAGTTTATGGTACACAAATGTACGGACTTTGGCATGGGGAGTAATCCTATACCTGGCGATGGAGCGGTAACGGGCTACGGCGAGGTTGACGGACGCAAGGTATTTGTGTATGCCTACGATTTTACGGTTTACGGAGGGGCAGTAGGGATGGCAACAGCAAAGAAGGTCTTAAAGGTACAAGAATTAGCCTTGAAAACTGGTGCTCCGATTGTCGCCTTAAACGACTCGGGAGGAGCTCGCATACAGGAAGGAGTGGAAAGTTTATCGGGCTATTCAAAGATTTTCTATCAGAATGTAATGGCGTCGGGGGTTATACCTCAAATATCGGCAATACTCGGTCCTAGTGCAGGGGGAGCATGTTATTCGCCGGCATTGACGGATTTTATTCTCATGATAGACAAAAAGAGTTATATGTTTGTAACCGGACCGGATGTTGTTAAAACAGTAACTCATGAGGAAGTTACTAAAGACGAACTGGGTGGTGGTCATACTCACGGCAGTAAGAGCGGAGTTGCACACCTTGTTTGCAATGACGAAGAGGAGCTTCTAATGTCGATTCGCGAGTTGTTGAGTTTTTTGCCATCCAATAATATGGATTATGCACCGGTGGTAGAAAATACAGATGATATTAAGCGTGAGATTTCGGAGTTGCAGGGTATAGTGCCTATCGACCCGAATGTGCCTTACGATATGAAAGATATTATCGAGCCTGTTTTGGACGACCGCTATTTCTTTGAAATTATGCCGTCTTATGCCAAGAATGCCGTTGTGGGCTTCGGACGACTGGCAGGCAGGAGTGTGGGCATTGTTGCCAATCAGCCTGCTTCCTTGGCTGGAGTTCTGGATATTGACAGCTCTGACAAAATAGCACGTTTTATTAGATTTTGCGACAGCTTTAACATCCCTATCGTAACCTTTGTGGATGTACCGGGATTTTTGCCGGGTACTTTTCAGGAATATGGCGGAATAATACGACATGGAGCTAAGATTGTGTATGCCTACTCAGAAGCTACTGTTCCCAAAATATCAGTAATAACACGCAAAGCCTATGGTGGTGCGTATGTAGTTATGTCGTGCAAGGAAACAGGTTGCGACGTGAACTTTGCTTATCCGACAGCAGAAATTGCCGTGATGGGTGCAGAGGGAGCAGTCAACATTTTATACCGTAGTGCTGACGATGAAACTAAGCAAAAAGCTATTACCGAATATCGGGAGAATTTTGCGAATCCCTACAAAAGTGCCGAGTTGGGATACATCGATGAAATCATCCTGCCAAAAGATACTCGTGCAAAGCTGATACAAGCATTGGATATGATTAAAGATAAGGTAAAATCAAATCCGCCGAAAAAACATGGGAATATTCCATTGTAAGTTTAATTTTACATAAAGTCTTTGGCAGGAAAGCGATGTTATTTCATCCTGAGCAGAAATCTTTCTAAATTTGTTTGAATATCAAATCAAGAATGAATCAATGAAGATTTTCAAACAACTTTTTATTATACTGGGGATAAACCTTGTCGGCGAGGCATTGAGTCAGTTCCTGAATCTGCCGATACCTGGTAGCATTGTGGGTATGATTCTGCTTTTGGTCTTACTGTTTTCGGGGCTAATAAAAGAAAAGCATATCCGAGAGACGGCAGATTTTATGCTGCAAAACATGGGTTTCTTTTTTATCCCTGCAGGAGTAGGTGTAATGGTGTCATATCATAGCCTTAAAGGACATTATGCAGAGACAGTTCTGGTGATAATACTGTCGACCATTGTGGTGATAGCGGTTACGGCACTGGCAACAGAATTATTTATAAAGATAAAAGAACGAAGAAATGGACACTCTGACTAACACACATATCTTCGGTATCTTTATAAGTGTCGGATTTTTTTATCTTTTTAATTCCGTCAAAAGTCGTTTTAGTCTTAACTGGCTGAATCCCTTGCTGTTTTCCACTGCTGCTATCATCTGCTTGCTGCTACTGGCTAAAATCCCTTATGAACATTACACTAAGGGAGGAAATGTTATCCATGCACTGTTAGGACCTGTAACCGTTGTGCTGGCTGTCCCCTTGTATCGCCAACGAGAATTGATGTTTCGTTATAAATATTGTATCGGAGGAGGGATTTTGCTGGGAGTAATTTCTGCCATCGTTTCAGTGATTATATTCAGCCGCTTGTTAGACATAAACGAAATACTCGAACGCTCGCTTATTCCGCATTCCGTAACTACCCCGATAGGAATTAGTTTGAGCAATATGCTCGATGCCAAAGAAGGAATAACGATAGTTGCAGTGATGATAACGGGGATATTCGGAGCAATGACAGCTCCTCTGTTTTTTAGACTCTTAGGCATTAAGCACCCTGTGGCAAAAGGACTGAGTATGGGTACGTCGTCGCATGCTTTAGGTACGTCGAAAGCCATCGAAATGGGCGAAACCGAAGGAGCTATGAGCAGTCTGGGTATAGGCGTAACAGCACTGACAACTGTTTTTGTTGTTATCGTCATGCAGCTTATGGGCTGGTACTAGAATATATCGAAATCCGGAGCGACCTGAGAGGACAAACAAAAGGGAAGTGGCATTTTTATGGATAAAATATGGATATGTTATGGATAATCTATAAGTTTGTCAAAAATATTTTATAGATAAATTATGAATACGAAATGGATAAATTTATAAATAAATTGGATTTTGATTTTTCAAGCAATCAACAAATTCTAAACCTAATTACAGCTATTGATAGTTTCAAAGGCAAATGGAATCTTACTGAAAATCAGGAGAATAAATATTTAAAAGAACTTCGCAGGATTGCTACGATTGAGTCAATCGGGTCTTCAACAAGGATTGAAGGAGCAACAATGACTGATAATGAAATTCAAGAATTATTAAAAGACATAAGAATAACGAAGTTCAAAAATCGTGATGAGCAAGAGGTTGTAGGCTATTATAATGTTTTGGAGTTGATTTATGAGAACTACGACAATATTCATTTAAGCGGCAGCTATATACAGCAACTACATCAACTTTTACTTAAACACAGCAATAAAGACAAGAGACATAGAGGTGGCTACAAACATATGTCGAATAAAGTAGTTTCCAACTATCCGACAGGAGAACAAAAAATAATATTTGCAACAACAGAGCCTGCATTGGTAGAGGGAGAAATGCAAGAACTAATTGCGTGGACAAACCTGCAACTGAACCTACAATCTATTCATCCTTTGATTGTTACAGCTTCATTTATCTATGATTTTTTAAGTATTCACCCATTCCAAGATGGGAATGGTAGACTTTCGAGGTTGCTGACAACCCTTTGTTTGCTCAAAAATGATTACTCCTTTATCAAATATATCTCATTTGAGAACCACATAGAACAAAACAAAAGGGATTATTATAGAGCCCTGATGGATGGACAAAAGAATAGAAATAGCAATGCAGAGAGAATAGATAAGTGGCTACTCTTTTTTTTAGACAGCATAAGCATATTGACTCATAAACTAGAGGACAAATATGATGTATTTAAGTCAAAAGGTGGATATTTAAACGAAAGGCAAAAAGCAATCAAGCAATATATTGAAAAAAATCAAGCTGTCAAAGTAAGTGATATTTCCACTTATTTCGCAGATATTCAGCTGAGTACAATAAAAAAGGATTTAAAATATTTGAGACAAGAGCAAGAAATTCAAATGATAGGCAAAGGAAAAGGAAGTGTATATCTGAAAAAGCGGTAACTATTCAGCCAAAATACGCAAACAGAATTGTTTAGGGTTTAGGCTATAAGCTAACAGCCAATAAATGAACGTCATTGCGAGGAGCTGGCGACGAAGCAATCTCCCCCGACAAAGAACAGATTGCCACGCTATCGCTCGCAATGACGACAAAAAATATTACGAAAGATACACCACCACCGTAACCTTACGGATTGCAGGATGATGATATACATGAAGAAAAAAAATTAATAAGTAAAAAATATTAGATATTTGCAATAATAGTGAGATTATTATGGTTTGTACACCAAGAAAATAAAATAGTACAGCAGCAGCTTGCAAGGTGTATGCATTAACTAGCACCTTTTCGCAGGAAGAGTTGATAAATGCTAGAGCAGATAAGGTGTTTGACACCTACAAAGAACTAAAATCACATATTTCTGATTTAATGGAATTATTAGATTAGTAGGCGCTAAACATTTAATTTAGAGCTAAATACAGACGCCAAAAGCAAAAATATTTAATCTTTTGATTAAAACTCTTGCTTAATTCCTATTATATTTTTAACTTTGTCGCAGAAAATAAAACATAGAATTATGACAACGGAAGAGAAAATTAAAATTGCAGCACAGACGGTTTTTCATAAGAAAGGCTTTGCAGCAACTCGCACTAGGGATATTGCTGAAGAGGCAAATATCAATCTTGCTTTGTTGAACTATTATTTCCGCAGTAAAAAAAGACTGTTCGAGATAATAATGACAGAGACCTTAACAAAATTTGCACAAAACCTGATAGTCGTAATGGATGATGAAGCTAGTTCTTTTGATGAGAAAGTAGAAATTTTGGCAAGTAGCTATATAGAGTTTCTCAAAGAAGAGCCCGAGATACCGGTTTTCATTATGAGCGAAATGCGAAACAGTCCGGAAGCACTACAAGAGCGTATCCCAATTAAAAAAGCAGCACAAAAATCGACATTTTTTAGGCAGCTTCAAGAGCTAAGGGGAGAAAACAGTAATACCGAAATAAATCTTATTCACTTTTTATTGAATTTGATGGGACTGATAATTTTCCCATTTATCTCCCGAAACCTATTTGCAAAATTTGAAACTGAGGACAATATCGATTTTGATGAAATGATGGAAGAGCGCAAGAAGTTAATACCGATTTGGATTAAAGCAATGATTAGTAAGGATTAATTTTTTTACCTTGCGATTAATCATTTGATTAATTACTAAATACCTTAATGAATGAAAATTGACAGATGAAATTATTAAACTACATATTTTTGTTGTTTGTGCTGATGTCTGCACTATCTGTGCGGGGTCAACACGGCTTGGATAAGGACTCGATAGACGCAATAATAAAGCACTCTCCGGCATTTGCCATCTACGAAGATAATTATTTTATCACGGGAGTGTCTTTGCACGATAAACTCTCGAAATACAGCTCTGATGCAAAGTTTCAGATAAGCATAAAGCAAAGGCTGACGAATACTCCCGTGATTTGGGGGGCATACGCCTATCTGACCTACACACAGAAGTCGTTTTGGGATGTTTACATGGCATCTAGTCCATTTAGTGAAAATAATTACAATCCTGGGGTTCGTTTAATAAAACCAATTTACAAAAAGAATGACAGGCTGCTCGGTGGGTTTTCCTTTGGCATAGAACATCAATCAAACGGACGAGACAGCATCTACTCAAGAGCATGGAATTTTGTGTCGCTCGAATATGGACATTCTTTTTCGTCAAAACTTGTAGCCTCTCTAAACCTGAATTTACCTTTCGGCATGTCGGAAGAAAATACTGACTTAATGGATTATATTGGCTACATGGAAGCGCGCATGTCGTGGACTATCAAAGAGAATACACTCATTTTTGATGCTGTCGGTCGGAAAGGTGCAAAATGGGACACCAAAGGTAATATAATGCTCAGTGTCAGCTACAAACCCATCAAGAGTCGTAACCAATACATAGTATTGCAGTGGTGGGAGGGCTACGGCGAAAGCCTTATAGACTATACCAAGCATACTAGTATGTTGCGCATCGGTATTATGCTAAAACCAACCTTTATGAGGCTTTACTAAAGCAGTGGTAAAATGAAAAAAAATCTTGCATTTTATCATTATTTTTTCTTACCTTGCACTCGGTTTTACAATTACCGTTTTTCTTCTTCCTTCTGAAATAGTGAAAAGTTTAGGGACCTAGTCCCGATACCTTCGTAGCAAAGAGATGCAAAAAAATAATAATAGGGGCGATAGCCCTGATATAGATACAGGTTGAATTGTTGAAGGTTTAAAAAGGCTATATGACGGATGATGTAAGGGCAGAACATTTTCTGCCCAGCTGTCAGTCCAAAAATCTATAAAAATAAACACATGAAATTACTCTTATTAATACTATGTATATCAATGCTAAATATTGGCAATTGTCAAACAAAAAAACAAAACGAGATGAAACAATTAAGCACGGAAGAACTCGTAGAGGGAGGATACAGAGTAAAAAGGGAGGATACGCACCTTATGAAAGACGGAAAGTTGGATATCGAAACCATAGAAAAGCACGGTACAGGAGGTGACGGAGTGTCGGCTACATATTATTATGGATTTGATTTGGGAGGAGGGCAACGCCTGTTCGTATTTGGAGGTCATTTATCCGGATATCTAAAAGATATAAGTACATGGGGAAGTCTCTATAGAAGGTATTATGAATATTATCCATCAGGGGTACTAAGAAAAGCTGGTGTTACATATCGCGAATCAGTAAAGCTAGGCACATGGTATGAGTATAACGAGGAGGGACGGGTGATAGATATTATAGATTATGACCGCCCCTTTAAGTTTACCTTGAACGATGTTCTTGATTTTATGAAGCGGAATAATATAAAAGATGAGGATTTAGAACACTTAGCCAGAGCTGTAGTCAAAAAAAACGGAAAAGACCAAGCATATTGGGAGTTTGAAATAAAACTTGAACGTTACATGAAAAGAATATACACACTCGACGGAGTTACGGGGGATGTGGTAGAAGTCTATGAGCGTGATGACTCTCCATGGTTATAACTAGAATCCGTCTATGTCAGACTCCCTATATTATAGACAGGAGCTGGCGACGAAGCAATCCCTGCAACAAAGAACAATCAAATTTTCAATAGATATGGCAGAAACACGATATAGTTTACTCGCACATACGGAGTCCTTGTGAGAACAATCGACGCACAGATTAACAAGACTACTACTGTACAGTTTAAAACAGAAGTAACAACTAGACAGTTTCCTGATTGGGGGTATTTTGAGTACACTATCAAAAGGGATGAGCTATTTGTGAATAAACATGTTCCCAAAAGCCTGATTGAGATTTTATCTGTTCGAAGTATGGAAGCCTTGTACCCCTTAGAACTGCGAACTACTATGGAGAACATACCCCTTGACGTACTAAATCATGAGCAGATAAAAGAACGATGGAGAAATGTAAAAACAGAGTTACAAAAGGAATATTCTGGAGAAGTAATAGCACAATATCTATCAAAGTGCGACAAGCAACTTAGTAACAAATTATCCATATTAGAGTCTTTAAGAAACGATGCATTTTACGCTCTGCTATTTCACGATATTTACACACAGTATAATGAAAATTTAGAGAAAGATGCTTATCTTGCATTCCCAATTTTAGGGTTTAAAGAGCCAATAGTGTTCTGTGGCAAGCAGACAATAAACAGTTGTGAGACTCACTACTACACGGCAAACCCACGATGTGTCGGTCTTACGAAGGTATGCGTGGCGATATACTAAAACGGCAAAGAGTCATGCGCAGAGAAGGGTATAGAGCTTATGGCAGAGATTTGTAAAATGGTTGGATACATAAAAAATAAGAGAGTATGGGATTAACAGGAAAATTAGTCTGCCACGGAGCAGAATGCAAGTGTCAGTACGGCAATATGCCCGACAAGCTGGCGGTTAGCACACAAAGTTCGCATTACGTCAACGACCCAGAGTGTGGCGAAAAGCTCGCTGCCACCAATAAGGAGGTGGGACAGCCTTTCGAGAAAAAGACCTTTGGACAATGTAAGTTGCAGCCCACAATTAGTGGTTATAAGCCTTGCCAACCAAACATAACAGAATGGACAGACTTCTACGACAAAGTGGAGCTTGCCGAAAATGGCGGTGCTCCGCTACTGGATTGCAGCAAAGCTACTTGTGTAATATCAGGAGCTCCTTGTGTGAGCATCACGTTCCACGGACAGGTTGGCGAGTTGCATACCTTTAGACTGTCTACATCCCCAAGCCATTTCGATTACCCCTATGATAGCAGCTACGATGAAAAACGATCTAGTGCTGTAAAGTTTGCCAAGTGGGCTTATATTCTCAATGTATTAAAGGAAAAAGCCGAATCTTATCCAGAGGGTGCGAAGTATAAATTTTGGGGCGAGGTGTCATCAAATACAAAAAAGTCTGTTAACTATTGGGGCATAGGAACTCAGTATGAGTCGGGCGATTCTATTGAATTCTCAATCGAAGAAGGTAACGACATTTGGCTAGGCGAACCATATCGGATGGAGGTGTTTAATAATCGTCCAGGCAACGGTCTGTCTTTCTTTATTATTCCCTATAGCAATGCAAAAATAAAGTTCGCATATTTCGATCCTCAGAGAATTGAATATGATTATCTGAACAGCAAATATACGGGAGATTTGTATTACTACAATCAAGTTGTAAAACTATCATTAACCACCCACCGCATTCCAGACATAATAAAAGCAGATGAAAAAATAGAGGATTATACAGTGAAATTATATCTGACGGATGGTGCCGGTGTGCGACTAAGTGTGGATGGCAATGATGTTATTGTAGTCGAGGGAGAAGTCAAAGATTATGTAGAAAAATTCAGCACTAATTCAAAATTTATTTTCAACTTTAGGATAGACGAAAAATGGAAGTACGAATTCCACCCAAAAGACAGGAGTCTTGTGTCGTATTCTGTAGAAATAGAGTTGGCGAACATCAATAATCCCAGGAATACGTATATTTACAGGGTTGTAGATATGGTTTCGTCCTTAACCGGATTTAATAAAGACAAAACCGAATTGGAAAAAATATTGGTGCAGGACTGTTTTCATGTAGCAAGAACCTCTAGGGGCAAGTTCCTAAAAGAATACGAAGAGCAGAAAAGCAAAATGATTGCAGAGGTTACAGACATAAAATACACACAAAAGCAATACGACCCCTGCGGCTACAAGAAAATTACACTTACAGACCAAGGCGACAGTCAGAGAGCCCCTTTCGTTTTATTCGACGAGGACGAACTGATTAGCGAAGGCGACAAAACACAACGAACATTCGATATTGTAAGAGGTAGCGACAAAAGGCCTGTGCTAATAGCACTAGAGGGGCTAGAGAATAAAGGCGTCCGCTGCTCGGGAGTTATGCTACCCCAAGGCGAGCGACACGACAAAAAAGAGCATGTGTTTCTGCTCAGCAAACTGCACTCGCCAAAGAAGAATGACACCGGGTATATTGTATATGAAAATGATAAGACTCACGAGCAGCAACTGCGAGACTCGGGCATAGAAGTTACAGACAAAAATAGGCACGACACCGATATTCAGCTAGATGAAAACCTCGCAGCTATTGAGGCTGCTCTTACACAAGGATTAATTGAGGGCAAAGACTATGAGTATGTCGGCGAAGACCAACTGAAACTCAATCTGGCGTATTTGTATAATAAAACATATGATAATAAAGAAGTACCAGCCTTACTTGATGTAATGTGGTATTTCAGATACTTATGGCCTAGAGAAAGCTTTGTACAGAGCTATATTGTTCCCATAAGCACCTGCCGCTACCCTAATCAGGTTGCCAAGGTTAGAGTATTTCCTGATATTGAATGGGAAGTAGCATTGAAATATAATTTTAAATCATCTTTAGGCTACAACCATGGAAACTTATCAGATTACTCTGTGGAAGAAGCATTAGAGAAATATAAGGAACTGGCTCAACAAGATTATGATATAAAAACACAGCATGGAGCTTTAGGTAAATTTAAGCTTGCATTATTTAATCCAAAAATTAATCAAAAGGATTTGATTAAAATTGAATTGGGGGTTTGCTGAGAAAATCAGAAAAATATGTGCAATATTTTATAAAATGAAGAAAATAGCAGATAATGTAGCGTACGGGACAGAAGGAGGAGCAAATTTGCTAAGAAGCCAAAAAGTACCTTTTGAATTTGAGTTGAAGTCGCCATCTGTAGGATTGAGGATATCTTGGGGGATGGGGTATTCTAATACGAGTGAATGGGGTAATCTGGTAGGGCTGAAAGGGAAACTACATTTCTTTGCAGAGCCCTTGATTGGCGCTAAGCTAGTACTGAAAATACATGAACTTATCAAATATATTCCTCATCCATTAGCTAAGATTATATCAGAAGTCATATCAGGAATTAACAAGGTTAGAAGTAATAATATTAAAACTAAGTTTGAAATTAATTTAGTGTTTAACGGTGATTTGGTTGCAAATATAAGTGCCCTTAATTTAAATACGATTGATGTTCTGCAAGATACCTCCAAAAGGACTAGTAGTGAATCTTATGTAAAAGGAGTATTTAATGTTAGATTGGAGTTGTTGATATTGGGGAAAGGAAAGGTTTCTATACCTTGGACGAAGTATAAATTTAACTTTGGAGCAAAAGCGGAAGCATCTCTTACCGCATATTGGGATGCAAAGCTCTATTTGACAACTCAGGAACAAGGTTTGTATGGTCAATTTGCCGGAGGATTCTCTGGACTGAAAGGTCAAATAATCGTGGAAATATATGTTGGTCCAATGACAATCCCCGTTTATGATAAAGAAGATACATGGTTTGAGCCGGATGATGTGAATCAGGAAAGTGATACAAGTAAAGATACAGGACAAAAAGCAATATCATTACCAATAATAGAATCATTATAAAAAATAAAATTATGAAAGAGCCATTTTATCACTTAGACTACGCGTCAGGAGAATGTCTATTTAAGTTGTATTTGAATGAAATTCTGTTGCTTGATAATATCGAAGGAAAAAGAAGTTTAGCAGGTAATATTTTGTTAAACCCCTTCATTTGTAAGAGCGGTTCTCAGAAATTGCGTTTTGAGCTATTTCCCAAAGAGGGGGACTCTCTATTAAATACTAATACTTTCATTGAGATTTATCTTTATGTGGTAGATCAAGCTTCTGGGTTCAAAGATAGGGAAGAGCTTACTCCAAGGGGTACAAGACTACCAATGTCTACATTAGTAAATGACAATAAGCAATTAATACCTCCCCCCATATCATGGAATACAGAGTTTGAAGCAAACGTTCCATATAGTATTGATGAGAGCTGGAACAATGGCTACAACATAATGGATATTCCTGAATATGAGAATAAAGTTAAAGCTTTTTACAAAGATTTGTACCAACTTGTGCAGTTGGGTGAAGTTGTAAAAATAAAAGAGTTGATGGTCGACTGTTTCCAAAGAACTAATACTACTTTATTTGAAGAAGAAGAAAATGACACCTATACAATATTTGAAAACTTAATTAAACAGCGTCCTGTAGCAGGCATTATATACAAGATACAAGACTTAGAATTTGGGAGTATTCGAGTATATAAAGAGCAAATGGTTGTAGATGCGCTAAGAAGAGATGGTAGCCCCATGCTTCTATTCAAAGAGAATGTGCATGATAGTATAGGAGTCTCAATAGATATAAGACTTTTTTGTCCAAAAGATAAAAATTCTGACAAAACATTTAGGATAATATAATTATTGGCTATGCCCCTACAGCCAATAACACTATGGGATGGGGACTGGAAGGACGAATTATTGCAAATCCTATACTAGACGCAAAAGTACGCCTAGATTTATTGGCATTAGGAAGCAAGATAAAGCCATGGGGTATAATCTTAGATGCTCTAGACATTGCATCATGGGTGGCAGAGGCTCTATCCAGAGGGAGACTTGAGATTGATTATAAAATAGAAATTGTATTTGAGTCACAAATCAATTTAGTAGGAAAAAAGATAGGCGAGAATCCAGAAACAGGAGAGCCGATATACGAAAAATATGGCAACATAAAGTATAATCTTACAGATGGTGGAACGATTGGTGATTTTTCATTGTAAGGGATTATCAAAGGGAGGATTGAAATGAGTGCATCTATTAAGTTTGAAGCTGGAGTTGTGAAGGATAAAGTTAAACCAAAAGAAAGGTAAACAGAGTATCGCAATCCAGCTAGACAAGATAAATAATATAAAATTGTCAAACGATTATCTTAGCCAAGTTTCTTTAGAAATTTATTTTACTCAAAATGGAGATACCCCTCCATTAAATTTTTTAGAGAAACTAAACTTCGTCGAATATGACCATCCACAAGACTCTATAATTTATGCATGGACATTTGAAGCCGATATAAATTATGAACTTCTGGATATCTTAGAAAGTGCGACAGATTTAACTCAAGAAGACCTCAGGAAGCTTTCAAAAGACGTTATTCTTTTTTATGAGCATATTTATCAGAGATTCAAAGGGTTCAATGAGCAAAAGGCAATATGCAAGAAATGAATAATTACAGATTAGTAATTAATCTAAATGCCAAAACAGTAAAACTTTTAAGCTCGGAAGGCGAGAGCCCACTCTACTCATTGGATGAAAGTGGAAACATTGAAGTATTTGGCTTTGATTTATACAGAGAGATAAGAATATAGGAGAGCTAAAAGTATTCTAATTAGAGTCCGTCTATAAAGTCCAATATCTGCGTTACGCTCACTTTGCTCATTAGTCATTTACATAAGTAAACTCCTAATTCACAAAGTTTCGCAAGCCTTGATCTTGAACTTTCTATCTCAGACTCTTGACATTATGGACAAACACTAATTATAAATCAAGATGGTATGAAAAAAGGTCGGACTGTATGCCGTTTTTTCGGCAAAAAAAAGATGCTACCATTAGAAGATTATACCATGAAGATTTATGGCAAGAACAATCAATTAGTGTCATTGGAGCGGAATGCAACAAATGCTTTTGAAGAGTATGGAGAGAATGGCAAAGGATGGAGTCCATTAATTGAAGATTCTGGAGATGAGTTGAATTTGTATTCAGTCAAACTCTAGCTACCCTCGGGTAGCGACGAATTTATAATAATCCGGAAATAGATAATTTAATTGAAATACCGCTGTACGCTGTATGCAATACGCTTTAGGCAAATGCAAAATAAACGAACGTCATTGCGAGGAGCTTGCGACGAAGCAATCTCCACCGACAAAGAACAGATTGCCACGCTGAC
>JBKEAJ010000078.1:0-5847 GCA_047972135.1 Bacteroidales bacterium
AAAATGGCTAGTGTCGCCTTTAGAATTGGGATTATCGCCCTTGCCTCGTAAAATGCGCACAGAACGTCCCAAATAACGATGTGGAAATTTGAGATAAATGGTAAAGAATAAGCCCGTGCCGATTAATAATATCACAAACCATGGGGAGCCTCCTATCAATCCGTTTATCTTTTCTAAAATGTCGTTAACAGTCATAAGTCTCGGTTAAAATCCTCGACAAGATATCGATTTTGTTGAGAATTGACAAGAATCTTCTTATTTAATTTTCATTTTCGTAGTTCCAGCAAGACCACATTCTCCACGTGGTGGGTGTGTGGAAACATGTCAACAGGCTGAATGTTAACGACTTTGTATTTAGCGTCAAGGGATTGCAAATCTCGTGCTTGTGTTGCCGGATTACAACTTACATAAACAATACGTTTTGGGGATACCGCCAAAATTGTGTCTACAACCTTTGCGTGCATACCGCTACGTGGTGGGTCTGTTATAATAAGGTCGGGCTTGCCGTGTTCATCTATAAATTCGGGGGTCAGCAGCTTTTCCATCACGCCCGCATAGAACTCTACATTCTTGATGTCGTTCAGCTCTGCATTTGCTTTTGCGTCGACAATGGCATCTTCCACATATTCAATTCCTATAACTCGTTTTGCATCTTTTGAAACGAATTGCGCTATCGTGCCAGTGCCTGTATATAAGTCGTAAACAAGTTCGTTCCCTGTGAGCCCTGCAAACTTGCGTGTTATCTGATAAAGCTCATAAGCCTGCTTGGAATTAGTCTGATAAAAGGATTTTGCTCCAACTTTAAACCTTAGTCCTTCCATCTCCTCCATTATATAATCATTGCCGTGAAAACGTTTGATTTCTAGGTCGTTGATGGTGTCATTGAGCTTAGGGTTTATAACATACTGCAAAGATGTAATTTGAGGAAATTCTTCTCTAATAGCCGAGAGTAGGGCAGAGATAGCCTCCTTATCGTACTCAAAAAATGATACTACAACCATCAAATCACCCGTAGAAGCTGTACGAATGATGATATTCCTCAGTAGTCCCTCGTGTTGACGCATGTCGTGAAAACTCAGATTGTTGTCTAGAGCATATCGATATACAAAATTTCTTATTTCATTTGATGGCTCTGCCTGCAACCAGCACTTGTTTATATTCAGTATCTTATCAAAACGTCCCGGTAGATGAAAACCCAAAGCCTTGGGATTTTCTATCTTCTCGTCGGTGGCGATTTCCTCTTCCGTCATCCACCTTTTATTGGAGAATGTAAATTCCAATTTGTTCCTATAAAATGTAGTCTCTGCCGAAGCCAAAATTGGATTTATTTCCGGTAATTCAATCTTTCCTATGCGTTCGAGATTGTCCTTGACCTGCTTGTGCTTGAAATACAGTTGCTTATCGTAAGGCAGATATTGCCATTTGCATCCTCCGCAAACGCCGAAATGCTCACAGAATGCATCTACTCTGTCGTCCGATAGTTTTTGGAAAGAGACGACGCGACCCTCCATATACTGCTTTCGGGATTTCGTTATCTGCACGTCAACAATATCACCGGGTACAGCATGGGCTACAAATAAAACCTTATCGTCAACCTTTGCCAATGATTTGCCCTCGCTTGCAACATCAATTATCTTAACTCCCTCTACGAGTGGATATTTCCTTCTTTTTCGTCCCATTAATAATAAGTTATCTCTCGCTCCAACATGTATTTTGGTACTTCCTTCTGATAAACAACCTTTTGAACCCAGTTGTTGTGTTCGTCATAAGTGTATTTACTCGTACCTTCAAACTCCTGATTCTTTTTTAGGTTGAAAAAGTTTTCTTCTAGCGGATTTCCATTCTTGTCGTAGATGGTCTTGTTCTTATGGTTAAGCCTGCCTTCGGAATTATATACACTCCTCTCTGCAATATTGCCCTTGTCGTCGTAGCTCACTATTGATTTAGTGTCTATTTTTCCGTCGGGTGTCAAGTTGCTTACTTCTAAGATGTTACCCTTGCTGTCGTATTTGTAAACGGTGCGATTCTCAATCGTGCCTCCTTTGCCGTAAAGAACTTCCTCCGACTTGTTGCCTTTGTTGTCGTAGCTGTGTTCAATCTTTTCGATTACAGTGCCGGCATTGTTGTAGGTCTGCTCCAAAATAAGCCCTCCGTTATCGTTGTAGCTTGAGTGTTTTTTGAGGTAAAGTCCATTGTCGAACCCGTATTGCTTGCGTTCGGAGGGTTTGCCTTGTTTGTTGTAAGTGTATTCTTCCTTATACTGCACCTCTCCGCTGCTATTAAATTGTGTGTGCAGGCTTAAGTTGCCTTTGTCGTCGTACTCCATTGCCTCTTTGAACAGTACGGTCTCGTCAGGTTCGTAAACTATTGAACCCGTTTTGTTGCCCTTTCTGTCGTACTCGTATTTCTCTTTCCCTAGCAACTGTCCGCTTGCGTCGTATTTGTCTTTGGCAATGAGCTGATTTTTACCCGCATATCTGTAGTAGGTGATGGACTCCAACTTGTTTGATAAGTCATAGTAGCTCTCCTCTGTAATCTGTCCGGAGTTGTCGTATTTGTAGGTTGTCCTGTCAATAAGCGCGTCGTTGGTGTCGTAGTAACTAAGCTCCGAGATGTTCCCGTTTTTGTCGTAGACGGTGTGCGAGTCGTCGCCGTTGATGAAGCCCCGTTCCCGCTTGATCTTGACAATCTCACCAAATTTCTCTTGTGCCGAATAGGCTGTTTCCTTCACAGACTTAACCTTGTCCTTGAGTCGGTTTTTCTCTAAATCATTCTTTGAATGCACGCTAAAGGCAAAAACGCACAATAGCAATATCAACGGTAATTTACGCATACTGAATACTGATAAAATTTGCACAAAAATAGTAAATTATTTTCACTGACTCAAGCTAACAAGGGCAACAAACAGGACAAACGCATTTAAATTATTTACGCTTCTAAAACGAATAAAGGATACAGGTCTAGGGTTGCAATGTTGGATCGTTGAACTGTTTAGAATGCTGATTGTCTGAAAAATTTAGATATATGCTTCCAGACACATTAATATGGACACTGATTTTACAATGCTGAGATGTTACGATTTTACGATGAAAACAGCCGATAAACGAACGTCATTGCGAGGAGCCGGCGACGAAGCAATCTCCTGCAACAGAAACAGATTGCCATGCTAACGCTCGCAATGATGACAAATGTAGATACTACGATATTATAAAGCTACGATGTGGGCTGTTTATGGCTGCAAGCCATAATTAATTCAGCCCATGGCAACGCCATGGGGAAAGATACACCACCAACCCCATAACGTTATGGATTGCAGGATGATGAATAGGGGATGTTGCCATCAATAATTAAAAAATGGCTGTCAGTCTGAGAATCCAAATATCTAAACATTCGGGCTAAAGTTCTTTTAAGAGGATAGATGCAGGACGGGACAATGAGTATCTACTAAATATACTGAGAAATTAGATGCGTTTGCCCTGAAGATAAATTGTCAGTTAGCAAAAATACGTTCTATCGAAAAATGAGAGAAAAGGCGTTCAACGAACGAGAGCTTCGTTTGATAATTGAAGCATTGAACCCTGAAGAATATTACAGAGCTCAAATGAAGAGAGAAATCGAGATTTCTTTAAAAGAAATAGCTGAAGGAAAAATCATGACAAATGAAGAAGTTCAAAAGAAAATAAGACAGTACATAGATGAATTAGAATAGTCATTTATGTTTAGGCGGCTTCTTTTTTAGACCACTCTGCATACAAATAATTGACATTTCTTTCATACGTTGCATAAGCATTTGGAGACCAAATTACTTTCTTTTTTTCTTCCATCGTTCCTATCTATGGCAACTTGCATGGCTTACCTGTCTTCTTAGAAATAGGGATAGGTGCCTTTGTGTCAAGTAGTTGCTTCCTCAATATCTGACTTAGCTCTGCGAATTTTGCTTTGTTGGTGTCGGATAAATCGTTTTTTTCGGATATATCGGTTTTGGTGTTGTAAAGCTCTGCTTTTTCCTTGTCATAAAAATAAATCAACTTCCAATCGCCTTTCCTGACAATACTGTAAGGACTTGAGTAGTAGATGTGTGGATAGTGCCAGAACAATATTCTCTCGCCGTCGACCTTGTCGGGATTTACTATACTAACACCGTCAAGTTCTTGGGGATGGTCTATGTTTGAAGTGGCATGTGCAAATTCAGCCACAGTAGGTAGTATGTCATCGATGATTACGTTCTTGTCTGTGCGCGTGCCATGTGCTGTTCCATGCGGGTCGTATACTATCAGAGGCACTCTTATACCTCCTTCGTAGGCTTGTATTTTGTAGCCTCTAAGAGGATATTGTTCGCCTATACTTGGAGGCTGTCCGTTGTCGGACATGAATATGATAACAGTATTGTCCTCAATGCCCAGTAGTTTTACCTGCTGCATTATGTCGCCAAGCGATTTGTCCATGCTCTCAATCATAGAGCCGTTTGTCTGTTGCAACTTGGTGGTGTCGTAGGCTTTATATTTATCCAAAAAACGCTTGTCGGCCTCAAATGGTGCATGTACGGCATAGTGCGAGAGGTACAAGAAGAATGCTTGGTCTTCGGCAACTGATTTTTTCATCTCTTCCGTTGCCTTTAGTGTAAGTGCCTCTGTTAGATATATATCCTTTCCATGAAATTCCTCAAGTCCAGGTACATCCCAGACATTCCCGCCGTTGCGGTGTGCAGCACTAAAATTATTTGTTCCGTAGTAGCTGCCAGGACCTCCTGCCGCATGCCCTCCAATGTTTACGTCAAAACCAATGTTGATGGGATCTGATGCAGGTGTGCCGATAGCTCCAAAGTGTGCTTTGCCCACATGGATGGTTTTATAGCCCGCTTTGTTCAAAATACTTGGCAGGGTCTGGTCGGCATAGAAAGTGTTGTTGATTCCCTTTTCGCACGACATGCCGTTAACATTCCACTCGGGTGGTGTTACAAAGTCATTTTTTGCCTTTTCGTCGGGTGATATGTCTTTATTCAATGTCCAGTTTGTAACTTGATGCTTCATGGCGTTGACCCCAGTCATCAGACTTATCCTAGTTGGTGAACACAAGGGCGCAGCATAAGCATTGGTGTATGTCAGCCCCTTGCTTGCAAGCCTCTCCATGTTTGGTGTTTGAAAATAGTTGTTGTTGTGAGTTGCCTCCTTATACAAGGGTAAAGAGGTCTCTTGCCAACCCATATCGTCTACAAAAAAGATGATAATATTGGGTTTGTCTTGTGCGCCTGCTGTTAAAGCGGCAAGCAACAACGATAGAAAAATTAGTTTTTTCATCTGTTTGTAATTTTGCAATAAGCTGTAAGCTATAGGCTTTACGCTTTTGTCCTACAAATATATAAAATAAATTTGGGAATTTGGTGATTTAGATATGCCTGTACTTGGAGCATTTGTTGTGAAACTTAGATTTTTATATTAACTTTGAATTGTCTGTCAGTCTGATGTCTGAAAATCTGAGTATCTGATAGTTATCAAATTATAACCAATGAAGAAATTACTACTTGCAATTGCCGTTATATTCTGCCTGCATAGCGGAATAAGAGCCCAGTCGGGACAAGCAAAATTAGAGGACAGTAAATCATGGTCGATGATTATACTGCCGGACCCTCAGACTTATAGTAAGTTTGAACGGAATCAGCCAATATTCTCACTTATGACCCGGTGGATAAAACAAAACAAGGAAAAACTGAATATTAAACTAGTACTTTGCGAAGGCGACCTTGTGGAACAAAACAATATTCCAGTGGGCGACGGCACTAACGGAGACCAAAACAGCTATCAGCAATGGGCTGCAGTGCGAGAAGCTTTTTCTACTTTAGATACTGTC
>JBKEAJ010000079.1:0-33755 GCA_047972135.1 Bacteroidales bacterium
ACAATTCTGCTCGGACTAGTTTTATGGTACAGAGAAAAACACAAATAAAAACAAACTCGACCAAACTGCTCCAAACTATAAGCCCATATTAACATTTGCTTATATATTATCACTCCATGCGCTCTACATTTTGAAATTTCAAGGCAAATTATTACTTTCGCTACGCACTCAGAGAAAATTAAATTAAAATCAGTTGCCAAGGAGCAGCTTAAAAATATAATAACATGAAAACTCATAACTTTTTTGCAGGTCCGTCGATAATCTCGGAGTATGCATTGGACAGAACATCAGAGGCAGTAAAGAATTTTGCAAATACCGGACTATCGGTGATGGAAATATCGCACCGAAGCTCCCAATTTGTAGAAGTTATTGAGTCGGCACGTTCCAAGGTGAAATCCCTCCTAAATGTACCCGACGGATATTCGGTGCTTTTCCTACAAGGTGGTGCTAGCCTTCAATTCCTGATGCTTGCCTACAATTTATTCAAGGACGAAGTGTCATATCTCGACACAGGTGTATGGTCGAAAAAAGCTATCGAAGCAGCACGTTTCTTTGGAGGAGTGAGAGTGATAGCATCCTCAGAAGATAAAACATATTCATACATTCCTGAGTTTGAGGCCAAAGGAAGCGAGGACTATCTGCACATCACCACCAACAATACGATATATGGCACAAGACTGCAAAAAGACCCCGAAATTAGTGTGCCGCTTGTTGCCGATATGTCCTCGGATATTTTCAGCAGACCTGTCGATGTCAGCAAATATGATTTGATTTATGCAGGTGCTCAGAAAAATATAGGTCCCTCAGGAGCAACTCTAGTAATAGTGAGAGAGGCAGCTCTGACAAAAAAGAAAAAGAAAATACCTACAATATTGGATTACAGAACACATATCAAGGCAGAATCAATGTATAACACACCTGCTACTCTGCCTATCTACACCTGCTTGCAGACTCTTACTTGGCTTGAAAATCTCGGCGGAATACCTGCAATAATGAAAATCAACGATAAAAAAGCCAATCTCCTATACGATGAAATAGACCGTAACACACTGTTTAAATGTCCCGTACCAAATCCTGAACATCGCTCGAATATGAATGTCTGCTTTGTGATGAATGAAGAATACAAGGACAAAGAAGCAGAATTTATTACTTTTGCAAAAGAACATGGCTGTCTCGGACTGAAAGGACACAGAAGCGTAGGCGGATTTAGAGCATCTATCTATAATGCAATGCCTTACGAAAGCGTCGAAGTCTTAGTACAGTGCATGAAAGATTTTGAAACACAGAATAAATAACTCTTGTAAATGGCTAAAATAAAAGCTTTTAAAGGATATAGACCAAAGCCCGAATTGGCGTCGAAAATGGCGTGCAGACCCTACGATGTAATAAACTCCGATGAAGCTACACAGGAAGCAGTCGGCAATCAGTATTCACTATACCATATCACTAGGGCAGAAATAGATTTTCCAAAAGGTGTTGACGAACACTCACAAGAGGTTTACGATAAAGCTGTCTCAAACTTTGATAAATTCATTAAGGAGGGCTGGCTGTTTCAAGACGAAAGTCCGAAGCTATATGTGTATGCCCAAACTATGAACGGCAAAACTCAATACGGCGTGGTGGCTGGTGCTTCCGTCAAAGACTACCTAACAGGTATAATAAAAAAACACGAGCTTACACGCCCCGATAAGGAAGAAGACAGAATGAAGCATATCCGCGAAACCAATGCCAACATAGAGCCTGTCTTTTTGTCATACCCTGCCGTGAGCGAAATAGATGCAATAGTAGCCGATATTGTGGAGGACGAACCAATTTACCACTTTGCTTTGGAAGACAATGTGGAACACAAATTCTGGGTGATTGACAATGCCGAAACAATAGCAAATCTTGAAAATCTTTTTGAAACGAAGGTTCCCAACACATACATTGCCGACGGACACCACCGAACAGCAGCGGCAGCATTGGTGGGCAAAGAGTTGAAAGACAAAAATCCAAATCACACAGGCAACGAAGAATACAACTATTTCCTAGCTGTGCATTTCCCCGACAATCAGCTAAATATAATAGACTACAATCGAGTGGTGAAAGATTTGAATGGATTAACAAAAGTGGAGTTTATCGAGAAAGTCTCGGCAGACTTTGAGGTGCAAAAAGCAGGGGCTTGTCAGCATAAACCGCATGCACTCCACGAGTTTAGCTTTTACATCGATGGCGATTGGTACAAAATGACTGCCAAAACCGGAAGATACGACGACGGCGACCCTATTGGAGTTTTGGACGTTACAATATTATCAAAACTTATTCTCGACAAAATACTTGACATCAAAGACTTACGCACCGACAAAAGAATAGATTTTGTAGGTGGAATACGTGGACTGGGAGAACTGGAAAAACGTGTAGACAACGGAGAAATGAAAATCGCATTTGCCCTCTACCCCGTCAGCATGCAGCAGCTCATCAACATCTCTGACAGTGGCAACATCATGCCACCAAAAACCACATGGTTCGAGCCCAAACTACGCTCGGGATTAGTGATACATGCATTGAGCTGAAAGATTCTTCACTAATAATTCAGACCAAAAGCCCAAAGCGGAATTACGTTGAGATAGGAATATTCTATATCATCCTTAACCACAAAAGACTTGCCGTCTTGATCGACTTGTTTTTGATACTTGTTCTTTACTCCAAGTTCAAAAGTATAATCACCAATAACAAAGTCGGCTCTTTTTGATGATATAACTTCGTTCATCACACGCATTTGATTGAAAAAGAAAGTTTCCCGCATGTTGCCAATGTTAGACTTCTCGCCTACCAAATTAAAAATAATGTTCGTATTCTCCAAATAAACCTTGTCAACCTTACCAAGACTACGAATGCCTCCAGTTTCGTTGCGCAATTGCCCAATGAGCCCAGCTCTTTCCATATACAGAAAATAATCGTCCAGTGAATTTCTACTCACATTGATTATTTCAGCAATTTTGGAGAAATTGGGTTTAAATGGAACACTTTCGGCAATGATGGAAAGCAAGCGTTTCAACTTGCGACTTGTCCCCACATTCAGATTAGCATATTGCGGAATATCTGTTTCTAAGGTCTGGACAATGATTTGTCCCAAACGTAAATTCATTTCAGCATCAAGCCCAAAAGGATAGTAGCCTCGTTTTAAATAATCATTAAAAAGCGGTAGTGGATGCTCTATATCAGCAAGTTCTACATTACCATCTATAATTTGTTGCAAACTGTAAACATCTACAGTGTAGTTATGGAAGAGTTGTAAGTCTTCTCGAAACGACAGTCCCTGAAGCATATAAATCAATGCTCGACGACTTAAATCGGATGAGCCTCTTAGTATATCAAGCACTGAAGAGCCTGTGAATATAATTTTTAGAGTTGGATATGAGTCGTATATATTTCTCAGCTCACGCGACCACTCTGTGTATTTATGTATCTCGTCGATAAACAGATACTCTCCTGCACTTTTAAAAAATTCATCTGCCAAGTCAATCAGCCTATTATTACTAAAATACATATCGTAGGCTTTATGCTTTTGCTGTTTTTAATCATCCTCCTGTGTGTAGTTTGGCTTATTGCATATTGCTTAAAACCTACTGCATGGAAGTTTCATCTGTTTATATTTTGTTTTTCTTGTCAGATGTATCTCGCCAATATAATCATTCTCGTATGTGAGGATTTGTTCTCATGGCTCGTTTCATCGCTACAATATTCTTTTTGCAAAAAAAGAAAATTGCACAACAGAATCAACATATTGTTCAGAAAATGCACAGTCAATAGTGCAAAATCGAGATTATTCAAATGGGATTACTCAAGCTAACATGCTTCTCTATCTCAATACTCCATTGCTCCTGATTGGACATTGTATTGCTGTATGCCATAGGCTATAAGCGAACAGCCTTGTTTAAAGTTTAGTTGCTGGTTTGAAGTTTAGGGACGTAGTTCCGATATCTTCATAGCAAGTTTCGCTTTCAACCTTGATGTTCATTTCGTGTGTTTTCTGATTCACAAAATTGTAGAATATCAAGCTTATTTGAACACCTCAAAACCCAAACCCCAATCCAAAACTAATCCGCAGCCCGTCCTCTGAGCCAAAAGCTCCGATGTTTACCGATATTACATCTACGGCATTGACGAACATACCTCCTCCGTAGGATATGTGCCACTTATTAGAATTGTCGTCGTCGAGCCACACCCTGCCATAGTCGAAGCCCGCATACATGCCAATTGTTAGCGGTATTAGCTGTGTTTTAAATTGATTGAAGCGATAGCGTAGATTGGTATTCTGCCGTCTGTATTCTGAACCACAACATTATCGTAAGAAAGCCCCGTGCTGATTCGACTCCCTCTATTCGAGTTCCAAAGCAGGGACGGCGCAATAGAGATATTCTGAATCTTTACGCGATTGTAGTCCAAACCCTTATCATCATCCTCATTATCAGTATCGTTACCATAAGCAAAAAAGTTTTGGCTGAAATTTGGGCTATGAAACTTAGTGTCCAACACCAGATTTAGATTACCTATCACATGGGCAAATTCACCACTATATCTAAGGTCAAAACCCTCGGTGGCAAAGAAATACGAAGCTCCAAGTTTATGCTTAGACGTAATTTGCCTAAAGCCGCTTCCACCAACTGCTCCTGACGCTTCACGCCCTTTATGCCGCTATACCAATCGTGGTTGCCGGGAATAAAACTACCCTACCAGGAAATGCTTTGACAATATCAAGCTGCACGTCCAATGCATGCTTTGCCTCCTTATAGCTATCGCTACTCTCGGCGGGAACACCCTTCTGATATACATTGTCGCCAAGAAACAAAAGCCAGTCATTTTTGTCTGATTTGTGAAAGTGCTTTTGTAGCTCTCGCAATGCTTTCGGGGCATTACCTTCATCATCAGGCTGCCCCGTATCGCCGATGAGGAAGAAGTTCGTCGTTGCCTTGTCAATACCTTGTAGAGATTCGTCATCCACTGTCGGCATATTTGATTTATATGTGGCACAGGCATTTACGAGAAGAAGTATGCTAACTATTAGTAGCTGTGGTAGTGATTTCATTGTTTATAATTTTGCAATAAGCTATAGGCTTTATGCTTCTGCTGTTTTTAATCATCCGTCATTGCGAGCGATAGCGTGGCAATCTGTTCTTTGTTGTAGGAGATTGCTTCGTCGCAGGCTCCTCGCAATGACGTTCGTATATTTGGTATTTTTAAACAATTAAACGGTTCAACAATTCAACACTGTATTCTTTATTCCCACTCGTATTGCCCTCAGACCACTAAGTCCTTGCAACTCTTCCAACTCAACAATTTCAACGTTGTCGTCCAGATAGTTCTTGGCTTGCAGAAAATTGATATATCCCAAATATTCTCGCTCAATTTCACTGTCTGAATATACAATACACAGCTTATGTGCTTGCGTAAGCCGCTCATTTGTGTTCTTTATGCACGCCTTGTCAATACGCTTCTTTATCATTTCGTAGCGTACATTGTAAGCCCCGTCAACATCAAACCTCTTCTCGTCCATGCGGTAGCGGATAGTGATAGGAACATTATAAACCAATATCAGCGAAGCAACATCCAAATGTATGGGTGCATCCTTTTGGATTTGATGGTACATGGCTTCCATCTCACAACACACCTGCAACTGCCAAAGACGCAGACTATACAGCATATCCTCATGATAATTACCACTTTCTACAAGCGACTGCCCAAGGTACATATTGTACTCTATACCATCGGTTTTGAACTTCTCGAAGTAGTGGGGGAAAATCGCCTGTGCCTTTTGCTGCTGCTTGTCCAAGAATGCAGACAGTGCTATATTGCAACTATCAACCGTTGTGTCGAATTTCTTCCTTTCCTCATAAAGTGAGTTTGTTTCAGAACTTAGTGTATCAAGAAAACTCGTGACATCCTCAGCTCCATCTTTACTCATGTGTTGCAGCAAAGGAAGTACACTCGTCTTGAAAAATGTATTTACGGTTTGCTCCGAGTCTGTATTAAAACCTTCACGCAACATCGCCAAGTGCTTATCTATAAGAAATACAAGCTGCTCATAAAACGGGAAAGATTTATCCTTAATCCTGCTATCCAATATTTCTTTGCTTTGTTCGAGCTGCTTTATCAAGTCTTTCTTGATAGCTTCGTTGCGAGCATGTGATGAAGCTACAATGTCAATCTGACCATAAAACGGAAGCACATCCTCAAAGAAAATCTCCCCAAAAACAGGAACATTATGATTGGACTCAATCAAATGTGCCTTGAAAGCATTTATCTGCTCATCCAAAGTAATATCAAGCAAGGTGATAATACCAAAACCCTCTACCGTCCACGACTTATCGGGAAAATACTTCTTCCACACACTAATGTCATTAATGTTTGCCAACAACTCGTCGAGAATCTCCTGAGTAATATCTATTGCATTATCATTAGGATAAATATTAATATAGTCAGTATTGAAAGAGACCCGACAGGACTTTGTATTCCCAAGCTTATCTGTCAATGAAATGGTCTCGTATCTCTCCATATCAACTAAATATTTATAATACTTATTTAGAACAACAGAATAAGCCACCAGATTAAGAGTTTTACCAATTTTCCTATATAAACTCGCAAAAATATCAGGGTTGGCAGCACTTTCAATAATGTCTCTAAGCTTCTGCGTCGCAAAAAACACCCTATTCGCTCCAGGAAGTACAACGCCCTTCATATCCTCGTCCGACAGAACAGCAGGAAACATCAAGGACATCAAGGACTCAATATCATTCCGGTGTGCTGTAATCTCGTCGATAGTTTCCACTCCCTTCGCAAGCATCGGGTTTCTAGCAAAAATATCTAATGCCTGTTGTGCCTGAATACGAAGCATCTCATTATCCGAGTGCAAGGTCTTCTCTATCTTCTCCTTCAAAGAACGCAAAGAGAAAACAATCCGGAAGGAACTTTTTATATTTCTGATATTTAGCATATTATTTAACTATTAGCTGATAACTAAGTATAAAGGCTAGTGCCGAGCAAACAATTCCAATCATAAACACCGTGTAAGTGAGGCGCAACAATCTGTATTTGCGTTCCAAAACCAAACCCAAGAAGTATAAATCCTTAGCAAGCGAATTGTACAATATATCTTCATTATCAGCAAGATAATTAATACCCCATTCAAAATCTTCTAAGGACATCTTACAAAAATTACCGAAAAACATGCTTGTTTATTACCATATCCCGAGAAACCTTCATTTTCGATACATTCGGACGTGTCGACAGCACCGAAAGCACTATCGACGCCACACTAAAACATATCAGCACGAGCGTAGGAATAACCAAGAAAGCATTAGACTGACTGTCCAACTTTGGCACTAAAGTACCAAGTGCAACCGAAATGATGATGGCATTTACCGAAAGTAGAATGTTTGCTTTTGTATCGGCAATGAAACTGAGGTCAACATGGTTTTTCAGCTCTACTCTAAATAGGGTCTCAATGCCTCTGCCCGGCTTGCTGATGCCTTTCTTCTTTGCCTCTTTGGCAAGAACTTTATCTATCTTCTGCTGAACCTTAAAGAGATTCAGCTCCTTATGCGCCTGCCAAACCTGTTGTGCGTAGTGGGTGTAGTACTTATGACTGCGCAGAAATTCTAAATTTTCCCTCTGCCAGTCAATCTCCGAAATATCCTCTCCCTGCTTCATACTAAGCTCTGTACGCAGATGCTCTGCAACTATCATAAAATCCTCTGATGCCAAATGCCCACTGTCGGCATCTTTAAGAATATTCTCTAGTACATTGTGAGGCTCAACTCCTGACTTTGTACTCAATATCAACTGTCTTACCACATCTAATTGCTCTGCACTCAAACCTTTGTCGGAAAGAAAAGCGAGAGCCTGCCTTGCGCTGTCCTCCTCATGCCCCTCATCTTTAAGGGTGAAGCCTACGTCATGAAACCATGCCGCCAACTGCACTAAGATAGTATCTGCCTCTCCACACCCTTCTTCTTTGGCTAAGACTAAGGCATAGTCTACCACCCTGCGTGTATGGATTATATTGTGATAATAGTTCTTGGGAGAGAGCTTCGTACTTAGTAGATTAGAAACAAAAACCTCCGTCTGCTGTAAAACATCTGCCGTCATAACATTTTATGCAATTAAAATCAGGCGCAAACATAAGCAAGAGATGGAATATTGTAAAGAAGAAGTCTGCCGAAGTGGACAAAGTCAAAGCTGAAATGGACAGTACATGTCCTATTTTATTGCTAGTAGTTCCTTAATCCATGCATTGAAGCGAGGACATTTCTTACGTATTTTTTCAAGACCTATTTCTTGTGCCAATAGTGAGCCATACACAATTTTGTTATAATCTGCTATAATCCCATCTAAACGTTTAGACGGAGCCGTGTCTTTCCCATCATTAATATCCTCCGGGTTAGCAAATAATTTATTAATTTTGTGGAGTTGCGAGCGGTCTAATTCACTATACTCAAAATTATTCTCAATTACAGAAATATCACTAAACAGCAGACTCTCAAACTCGTGCAACTGTATATAAAGGAATGAACCTATGACGGATATCTGCATCTAGGGATTCACACATTGCTTGCTCTAAAAATGAAACAACTTCACTTTTGTTTCTGAAAGATTGTGCTTCATCCCATCTTGGAAACTTGTGTCGGGCATATATATCGTAGTAATCAATATCATACTGTTAATCACTTTATATTGATAGAATACTAGCAAAAGTAATAAAAACAAATGTAAGACTGTAATTTGTCCAAAAATTGCAGCATCGTCAACTACATCTTTCGACTTTCACGCTCTAACTACTTCTTTCTCATAAAGATATTTATCGGCACGCCTGTGAACTCAAAGTGCTCTCGCATTTTGTTCTCCAAAAAACGCTTGTAGGGTTCTTTGACGTATTGTGGCAGGTTGCAATAGAAGGCAAAACTCGGAGTGTAGGTGGGCAACTGTGTTATGTATTTGATTTTTACATACTTACCCTTCAATGCTGGTGGTGGATTTTGATTTATCACCTCAAGCATCACATCGTTAAGCTCCGAAGTCTTGATTTTCTTAGTCCTATTATTAAAAACATCCATCGCCACTTCCAAAGCCTTGTGTATCCTCTGCTTTGTCAGTGCCGAGATAAATACAATCGGAATGTCTGTAAATGGTGCAGTACGCTCCAAGATAGCCTTCGTAAATATATTGGTGGAGTGATTATCTTTTTCGACCAAATCCCACTTGTTGACCAATACCACAACTCCCTTGCTGTTTTTCTTCATCAAGTGGAAAATACTTAAATCCTGAGCTTCCACACCTCGCTCGGCATCAATCATCAGCAGGCAAACATCGGAATGCTCGATGGCTCTCACAGACCTCAACACCGAATAGTACTCCAAATCCTCGTGTACTTTGGCCTTCTTCCTCAGACCCGCAGTGTCGGTGATATAAAATTCGTAGTTGAACTTATTGTACTTGGTTTCGATCGAGTCGCGTGTTGTTCCGGCAACATCTGTAACTATGTGTCTCTCCTCGCCTATCAGGGCATTGATAAACGACGATTTCCCTACGTTGGGTCTCCCCACTACGCAAATTCGTGGAATGTGGCTGTCCTCAATTTCTACTGCATCCTTTGGAAACAGCTTCACAGCAGCATCTAGCAAGTCGCCCGTGCCGCTGCCATTCATTGCCGAAATAGCATACAACTCGCCAAAACCCAAACCATAAAACTCCATCGCTTCGTTGGTGTTTATCGGAGTGTCGACCTTGTTTGCCACCAACAGCACAGGCCTCGTCTGACGACGTAGTATGTTGGCAATGGCATCGTCAAGATCGGTAATACCATTCTGAACATCAACCATAAACATTATAACATCAGCCTCGTCAATAGCAAGAGCCACCTGCTTTCTTATCTCGCCCTCAAACACATCGTCGGAGTTGGTTACGTAGCCACCAGTGTCTATCACCGAAAACGGCACTCCCGTCCAGTCCGACTTGCCGTACTGCCTGTCGCGGGTAACTCCTGCCACCTCGTCGACAATGGCATGACGCATACCTGTCAACCTATTGAAAAGTGTTGACTTACCTACATTTGGTCTTCCTACTATGGCGATTATATTACTCATCCCTTAATTAAAATCGTAGCCAAAATCACGGAGAGAACGCTCGTCCTTGCGCCAATCCTCCTTAACCTTAACATACAGTTGCAAATATATTTTCTTGGTAAAAAACTCCTCAAGGTCTGCCCTCGCTTCAGTGCCTACCCATTTCAGCTTTTGTCCCTTATGTCCGATTATTATGCCCTTCTGCGTGTTGCGCTCCACAAAAATGATTGCCCTAATATGAATAATATCAGTAGCTTCCTTAAATTCCTCCACCTTTATTTCTACTGCATAGGGTATCTCCTTTTTGTAATGAAGCAGTATTTTCTCCCTCACTATCTCCTCAACAAAAAAACGCTCGTTGCGGTCGGTCAGCGCATCCTTCTCAAAGAAAGGCGGAGACTCGGGAAGCAGCTCCAATATCTTATCGAAAATCGGGCTGATATTAAACTTGCGTAGGGCTGAAATAGGCACAATGTAGGCACCGGGAAAGGTCGCTTCCCAAAAGCTGAACTTCTCGTTTATCTCCGCATCGTTGGAATTGTCTATCTTGTTGATTACCAAAATAATTGGTACGCCTGCATTCTTGCACTTCTCTATGTAGTCGGCATTTTTGTCCTGAGTTTCGTAAATGTCTGTTACATACAAAATTACATCCGCATCGCCCAAGGCTCCGTTCACATATTCCATCATCTGCTCCTGCAACTTATACGCAGGCTTGAGGATACCCGGAGTGTCGGAATAAACAATCTGAAAGTCCTCGCCATTCACTATCCCTTTAATCCGGTGGCGGGTAGTCTGCATCTTCGATGTGATGATAGACAACTTCTCGCCCACCAAAGCATTCATCAATGTTGACTTACCAACGTTGGGATTACCTACAATATTTACAAATCCTGCCCTATGCGCCATATCTCTCAAAAAGTAAGCTGCAAATATACGAAGAATAAAATTGGAGTGGAGTCTAGTCGATAAACACATCATCCTTTATTACTTCTTTGCATCTTACAATTTCTATATTGGTCAGATTTTCAAAGACTCTTACTATTCGTGCTTTATCTTTCATTTACACTCGCATGCAGACTCTCCATCACCACCCAACAACATCCACTGATTATTTCCGTCTAAATTATCATTGCCCTCAGGATATGGAACAAGATAGATTATGCAGTCTTTATCTTCCGGGATGCCTTCTTCTACACAACAAGCACTGCCTTCCGCCTCCACAGCACCACTTCACCTGCTTTCAGCGACCTCTGCACATCGACTATACGCTGATTACTGCTACCTCGAAACTGCAAATCGGAGTCGTGCAGGGCTTCCATATACCTGCCGTCAACAAGCACATCAATATAAGGAAGTATTTTCGATAGGCGCTTGGAATGAACCACATGCTCAAAGATATATCCAGTGTAACACCAAATATTTTTGGAAGTTTCTTTCTTAATTCTCTTTGCCAATTCGGTAAAACCTTCAATTTGCATCAAGGGGTCGCCACCCGAAAAGGTAACGTTAGAAAACTCTTCCTGCTTAACAACAGCCAATATATCATCAATGGAACGAGAGTTGCCACCGTCTTCATCCCAAGACTGCGGATTGTGGCAGCCTTTGCATTTATGAGTGCAGCCTGCACCGTAGATAGAAGTGCGGAAGCCCGGTCCATCTACTGTTGTACCTCGCACGATATCCAATATCGATAAATTATTCATGAACAACTCGGTCTTTTAGTTCTGCCAACTTGGCTCCATTCCATCGGTCGGTTGTCCCCACCAAATACCCTGTTATGCGTTGCAAGCAGTCTACATTAGTGCTGCCACACTTCGGACACATCTCCAAGCTATCGTCAGCATTTTCATATCCGCACTCCATACAGCGATTACGATTATGGTTGATTGAGGCATAGCCGATATTGTACTTGTCCATCATATCTACAATCGTCATAATGGCTTCGGGATTGTGCGTGGCATCGCCATCTACTTCTGCATAGAAAATATGCCCACCTCGTGTCAATTCGTGATAGGGAGCTTCGGTCTTGGCTTTGTGTTGTGCGCTACAATTGTAATACACCGGAACGTGGTTCGAGTTGGTGTAGTAATCTCTGTCGGTAATTCCTTTTATTTCGCCAAAATCCTTTCTGTCTCTACCCGTAAACCTACCTGCAAGCCCTTCGGCAGGGGTTGCCAACACACTGTAATTATGCTGATACTGCTCAGAGAAACCGCTGATGCAGTCTCTCATGTGAGTGATAATCTTCAAACCCAGCTCCTGAGACTTCTCATCTTCGCCGTGATGCTTGCCGACAAGTGCAACCAAAGCCTCTGCTAGTCCTATATAACCAATTCCTAATGTACCTTGATTAATAACCTTCTCAATAGTATCTTCTCCTTCCAAGTGCTCGCTGTTTTCCCAAAGCACTGACATTAACAGCGGAAATTGCTTTGGCGCAGCTGTTTTCTGAAACTCAAATCTGTTATGCAACTGCAAAGCTGCCAAATCCAACATATTGTCCAGCTTCGTGAAAAATGCATCAATGCGTTCTTGCTCGCTCCCTGCATCTCGACACTCCAATGCCAAGCGCACAAGGTTTATCGTAGAAAAAGATAGATTCCCCCTGCCTATTGACGTTTTCCTGCCAAAGCGGTTTTCGAATACTCTCGTACGGCAACCCATCGTTGCTACTTCATATTGGTATCTGAGAGGATCGTCAGCTCTCCAGTCTTCATGCTGATTGAAAGTAGCATCAAGATTTACAAAGTTTGGAAAAAAGCGACGTGCACTAACTTTACAAGCCAATTGATACAAGTCATAATTTTTATCTTCGGGTAGATAACTCACTCCTCTTTTCTTTTTCCATATCTGTATCGGAAAAATTGCCGTAACTCCGTCGCCAACACCCTCATAGGTACTGTTTAGCAACTCTCTGATTACACAACGCCCTTCGGCAGAAGTGTCAGTCCCGTAGTTTATAGAGCTGAACACCACCTGATTACCACCACGAGAATGAATGGTATTCATATTGTGAATAAATGCTTCCATCGCCTGATGGACACGGACTACCGTACGATTAATAGCATGCTGTAGCAGCCGCTCGTAGCCTTTCAGCTCCCCTAAATCCTTTTTTATATAATCTTTTATCTCAAGCTCATACAAATGCTCATAATCCTCACCGTTTATACTTTCCAAATTCTTCAACTCTTCGATAAAACTCTTGCGCACAAAGGGCGCAAGATAGAAATCGAACGCAGGTATAGCCTGCCCTCCATGCATTTCGTTTTGTGCCGTTTCGAGAGATATACACGCCAGCATACTTGCCGTTTCAATGCGCTTGGCAGGGCGAGACTCGCCATGCCCGGCAACAAAACCTTTATTCAGTATGTGGTCTAAGGGATGCTGTACGCAGGTGAGACTTTTTGTCGGATAATAGTCTTTATCGTGAACATGTATGTAGTTCTTACGCACCGCCTCTTTCACCTCAGAAACTAGAAGATAATCATCAACAAAAGGCTTGGTAGTCTCGCTTGAAAATTTCATCATCATCCCTGCAGGAGTATCGGCATTCATATTGGCATTCTCACGAGTAATGTCATTAGACTTGGCTTCGATAATCTCCAAAAACATATCACGGGTCTTTGCCTTTCGTGCCACATTACGTTGGTCTCGATAAGAGATATACTTCTTGGCAACTTCCTTGCGAGGACTGTTCATCAACTCCAGCTCCACCCAATCCTGTATCTGCTCCACTGTCATCTGCTCGCCTCCCTTACAGTAAATGCGATCGCAGATACTTTTTACCAACGACGAGTCTTCACCCGCGTCTGTTTGCAACATCGCCTTACGTATTGCCGTCATTATTTTCTCCTCATTAAACCCAACAACACGTCCGTCTCTCTTTACTACCGTCTGAATCATAATCAAGCTATTTTTGCATAAAATTTACACGAGAACACAAATAAATTGCAATCGTTTTTACACTTGCAAATGTAGCCTTTATATCAAAAAAGAAACAAGAAAACGGGAAACTATTTTTCAACAAAGAGTTAATAAATTCCCGAAACCAAAATTCAAACACCCAAGTATCAAGCAATTATATTTTCAAGAACACTGAAAAGTTTACAGAAATGTTCAGATTCTTGAAATATCCAGATATCTCTAGTTGCAATAAAGATGTTTATAAACAAGATATGCTCAACAACTCCATATTCAAAAATCGTAACCTTCGAAAGAGCAAGAATATAATCTTAATTTTCTTGAGTCTCCCAAATATTTAGTCACATTTGAGCTTATAATCCTAAGAAGTTCATTACCTTTGTGTTTTCTTGTTGTTAAGACGAAATTACTAAGCGCATGCACTTAGTAATCAGGCGATAACAAAATAAAAACATATATGCGAATTCATTTTATTGCAATAGGTGGCAGTGCAATGCACAACCTCGCTATTGCACTACATAAAAAGGGCTTTGAAATAAGCGGCAGCGACGATGCCGTGTTCGAACCATCACGAAGCAGACTTGAACAATACGGTTTACTTCCCAAAGAATTTGGTTGGCATCCCGAAGTTTTAAACAAAACAATAGATGCCGTGATACTAGGAATGCACGCCCGCATCGACAACCCCGAACTACTAAAGGCTCAGGAATTAGGATTGAAAATCTACTCTTATCCCGAATACCTCTACGAGCAAACCAAAGACAAACTACGGGTAGTCATTGGCGGTTCGCATGGCAAAACGTCTATAACCTCCATCATAATGCACGTATTGAAAGAGAATAATGTGGCTTTCGACTATATGGTGGGCGCAAAACTAGAGGGTTTCGACACTATGGTCTCGCTGAGCAAAGACAGCAAAATAGCAATCTTTGAGGGCGACGAGTACCTGTCCTCGCCAATTGACCGCCGTCCGAAGTTTCATCTTTATCATCCGCATGTCGCATTATTGAGTGGCATTGCATGGGATCATATCAATGTATTTCCCACTTTTGACAACTACTTGGAGCAATTCAGCATTTTTGTCAATCTGATAGAAAAGGATGGTTCTTTGTTCTTCTTCGGTGGCGACAAATATTTGCAAGACATTACCAACAATATACGCAAAGACATTCATGCAGAGGCATATACAGAACATCCCTCAATTATAAGAAAAGGTCAGACTTTTCTACTAAACGCAGACAAAGAGATTGCAATTAAAGTATTTGGCGAACATAACCTACAAAACATCGCAGGAGCAAAACTAGTGTGTAATAAAATCGGTGTAACAGATGAACAATTCTACAAAGCACTCAGTAGCTTTAGTGGGGCTGCTCGCCGACTGCAACTATTGGCATCAAACGACAAATGCAATGTGTATTACGACTTTGCCCATTCGCCCTCAAAACTCGAAGCCACCACAAAAGCCGTAAAAAAACAATTTGCCGACAGGAAACTTGTTGCAGTAATGGAACTCCACACTTTCAGCTCACTAAAAAAAGAGTTTCTGCCTCAATATAAAGGCTGCATGGACGAAGCAGATGAGGCGTTTGTGTACTTCGACCCAAAAACAATAGAACACAAAAAACTAGAACCAATAACTGCAGAACAAGTGGCAAAAGCCTTTGCAAAAACAGACTTACAGGTGTTCACCAACTCCGACGAACTTTTCGATACCATAAAATCTAAACATTGGAAAGATGCAAATCTCCTGCTTATGACCTCGGGAACTTTCTCGGGCAAAGACTTACAGGAAACTGCTAACGGAATATGCAATATCTAAGACTGAATATCAACCAACAAAAAGACACAATGAAGAAATTCTACCTACTCACTCTGCTAATAGTATCAACATTCTCATCATTCGGACAAGCTAAACGTCCCCTAACTCACAGTGATTACGACTCGTGGCAATCATTGAAAGAAACAAGCATTAGCGAAAACGGAAAGTGGGCAGCCTATACAATAAACCCTCAAGACGGCGATGCCTCAGCAGTATGGGTAAAGACAGATAAACCCAGTGAAAGACAAAGCATAGAACGTGCCAGCTCTTTAAAATTCTCTCACAACTCAGAATATATAATAGGTAGAATAACAGCTACAAAAGACACAATACATACCCTCAAATTGAAAGGAAAGAAAAGCAAAGACTTCCCCAAGGACAGCCTATTCATTGCAAATCTTAATAACAAAACAATTAGCAAGTTGCCCCTGCTTAAATCATATCAAACCCCTTACGAGGAGGGTAGTATATACGCTGCCCTTTTTGAAGCAAAAGCACTAAAAGCAGACAAAACCACTAAAGAGAAAGATCCAGAGAAAGTAGAAAACGAGAAAGAACAAACGAAAAACAAAAGCGAAGAAAAGAAAGAGGAGAGCGAAAAAGAGAACGAGAACGAAAGCAAAAATAAGAAAAGTAATACCAAGAAGACGAAAGCTGCGCCAAAAAGAAAACCCGTCAAAGACAGCACTCAACTAATAATATCCGAGTTTAACGGAAACACCATTGCCGAACTGCCCATGGTAGAGGCTTACGGATTCTCGGAATATGGCAATAAACTCTACGCCATACAGAAATCAATAGTAGACTCTATCAAACAGAAAAAATTATATATCCTAGACATCAAAAGCAAACAATGGACTCTTGCTGATTCTACAATAACAAAATTTGCACGACTACAGTTCTCGCACGAAGGAAACGACTTGGCATACGTTGCAAGCAAAGACTCCGCAAAAGTCAAGAAACCATACTACCAGCTGTATTGCTACAATACAAAAACAAACAATGTTATAGAGTTAGCAAACAAAGATAGCGAAGGGCTACTAGACGGAGGTCGTATATCTGAAAATCGAAGTTTACAGTTCTCGGAGGACGACAGCCAAGTATTCTTTGGTGTAGGCGAAGACTACAAAACCTATGAGTATGAGGAAGACTCTACGATTCTGAAAGAAGACCGGGTATCGCTTGATATCTGGGGATGGAAAGACGAACTTATACAACCAATGCAACGAGTTAACCTGAAAAAAGAGCTGACTAAATCCTATTTGGCAGTTTACAACTTCAATTCAAAAAAAACTATACAACTGGGAAACAGAGAAGTAGACAACATAAGCGTGGCAAGGAAAATACGAAGCCACTTAGTTATTGGTACAAATGCTCATCCCTATTTAATAAACTCAAGCTGGAACATACAACTCGGGAAGGATGTGTATCTTATAGACACTAAAACAGGAGCACAAACACTTGTCGGAAAGAACATAAAGGGTAGTCCCTACCTCTCTCCGTCTGCAAAATATATTAATTGGTACAGCCTCCCAGACAGTGCATGGATAGTCTATGACATAGCAAGCAACAAACAGAAAAATATAACTTCAAGTATCGACGATATTTTCTATAAAGAATTTTATGATATGCCAAGCATACCCGGCTCTTGCGGAGGTGCTGGCTGGACACAAAACGACGAGGCTATGGTTATCTATAGCCAATACGATATTTGGCGCATAGACCCTACGGGGAAAAAAGCCCCTAAAAACCTGACAAACGGGAATGGCAGAAAAACAAGTACTATTTTCCGCCGTCCAATCCTCGACCCTAAGGAAGAGTTTATCAATGACAAAGAAACAGCTATTTTCTCCGCGTTCAACAATGTAGACAAACAGTCGGGATACTTCTCAGGAAGCCTTAAAACAGAAACAGACCCTAAGGAAATGATATACGGAAAATACCAGTACAACTCCTTGGCAAAAGCCGAAGATGCAGATATGTTAGTTCTACGTAAAGGCAACTTCAGCACTTACCCCGATCTTTATTCTACTAGCATAAAAATGAAAGAATTGGCGAAGCTGTCTAGCCTTAATCCTCAACAAGACACAATAAATTGGGGAACAGTAGAACTGACAAACTATATGACCCTCGCAGGAGACAGCTTACAAGCATTGATTTATAAACCTGAGAACTTCGACCCAAACAAGAAATATCCAATGATGGTATATTTCTATGAGCGAAATTCGGAAAACCTATACCGTTATTACAGCCCAGCTCCCAGTGCGTCGATTATCAACATTCCTTACTTTGTGAGCAATGGATACGTAGTGCTTGTCCCAGATATTAAATTTGAAATAGGATATCCAGGCAAAAGTGCCTACGACTGTATTATTCCTGCCGTACAGACTGTTGCAGAAAAAGGATACATAGACAAAGACAATATGGCGATACAAGGACAAAGCTGGGGAGGTTATCAAGTAGCATATCTGATAACGCAGACAAATATGTTTAAGGCTGCCGGAGCAGGTGCTCCCGTAGCAAACATGACGTCGGCGTATGGCGGCATTCGCTGGCAAGCAGGAATGAGCCGAATGTTTCAGTATGAGCAAACTCAATCTCGCATTGGAGGAACGCTATGGGAGAAACCTATGAAGTATATCGAAAACTCCCCCCTATTTTATGCCGACAAAGTGAAAACCCCCGTATTGATTATGCATAACGACAATGACGGTGCTGTACCATGGTATCAGGGAATAGAGTACTTCATGGCACTGAAACGCAATCAGACTCCAGCTTGGATGCTCGTGTATAACGGCGAAGCTCACAACCTCCTAAAACGAAAAAACCGAAAAGACTTGTCGATTAGGCTATCTCAGTTTTTCGACTACTATCTAAAGAATGCTCCTGCACCAAAATGGATGACGGAGGGTATACCCGCTATCGAGAAAGGCAAAACTTTAAAGTACGAATTAGAAGACAAGTAATATTATATCAACATAAAATAAACAGAAGTGGACGATAAAAATTTGCAAGAACGTATCAAAGGAATTTCCAGATTGATTGGAAACACTCCCCTTTTGGCAATAAACTGTACTTATAAAGGCAAAGAGAGGACTGTGTATGCAAAGGCCGAGTTCTTAAATCTAACCGGCAGCATAAAAGACAGAATGGCATTTCATATTCTGAATAAGGCATATTCTGAAGGTATACTGAAAGCTGGCGACAGAATTGTTGAAGCAACAAGTGGCAATACCGGCATCGCATTCTCTGGTGTAGGACGAGCTCTGGGACATCCAGTAACCATCTTCATGCCAAACTGGATGAGCCAAGAACGTAAAAACTTGATAAAAAGTTTTGGTGCAAACATCGTATTAGTAAGCCCTGAGGAAGGTGGCTTTCTTGGCAGTATAGACATGGCGAATAAACTCGCACAAACAGAGGAAAACTGCTACCTCCCCAGACAGTTCTCAAATACCGACAACTGTCAAGCTCACTACAATACTACCGCTCAGGAGCTTTGCAACCAACTGCAAACCTTAGAGCTAAAACCAGATGCTTTCGTAGCGGGAGTAGGAACAGGAGGAACTGTGATGGGTGTCGGAAGGTATCTGCACCAACAAAATCCAAATGTCAAGATATATCCACTCGAACCATCAAACTCCCCGACAATGTCAACAGGGCATAAAGTAGGCAAACATCGCATACAAGGAATATCCGACGAATTTATCCCCGCTATAGTCGACCTCAGTAAACTCGACGATATTGTTGCTGTTGACGATGGCGACGCTATAATTATGGCTCAAAAGCTGAGCAAAGGATTAGGACTGGGAGTCGGTATTTCTAGTGGAGCAAATTTCCTCGGAGCTTTAAAAGTTCAGGATATGCTTGGAGCAGAAGCCATTGTCGCAACTGTATTTGCCGACGACAATAAAAAATATCTCAGTACCGACCTGATGAACGAAGAACCCGTAAAGAAAGATTTCATTTCTACGGACGTAAAACTAAATTACTATTCCTGCATACAACGCTGCTGCATATTACACGATAACTATGTGAGTAATCTGGGAGTATAAATGACAAGAGGCGGTTCTATTCAAAAACCGCCTCTTACTCAATTACATCAAGACACTACACTCTCTCAACAGAGTCAATGCCCACTTGTACCGCTTCGAGATTGACAGGTATCAGCTTATGATGTCGACTGTTCAATGAGTTCTCCAAACCCTTTTCAAGATTTTGGAAGTTCACTACAGGCTTCACTTTCAGATAAGCTCCCAATACAATCATATTGAAAACTCTGGAGTTCTTCATTCTTTCAACTGCCAGTTTGGTAGCCTCTATCTTGTATATCTCAATATCGGTGCGCGTAGGTGCTACTTTTATGCCATTAGGCTCATATATTAATACACCCCCAGGCTTGACAGACTTCTCAAACTTCTCCAGAGACTGCTGATTTAAGATTACCGCAGTATCATATTTATAAAGAACAGGCGAGCTTATGCGGTCGTCGCTAAGTATCACCGTAACGTTGGCAGTTCCTCCTCTCATCTCTGGCCCATAAGACGGAAACCACGAAACCTCCTTACCCTGCATCACTCCTGAATATGCCAGGATTTTCCCCATGGCTAGAACTCCCTGTCCTCCAAAACCTGCTACTATTATTTCTTCTTTCATTGTCTTATTTTTTTACACCCCTTTCTCTCCGTCTTTCAAATCGCCGAGAGGGAATACAGGAAACATATTTTCTTCCATCCATTTATTTGACTCATCTGGAGTCATACGCCATCCAGAGCTACAAGTAGATACAACCTCAATCACTGCCATACCTTTCTTGTTTAGGACTTTCTCAACTCCCTTATCGATTGCCCGTTTGCATTTCTTCGCCGCACCCGCAGTATGTACCGCCTGACGTGTAACATAACATGTGCCGGGCAGCAAAGCCAGCAAATCCGACATTTTAAGCGGATAACCCGAAAGGTCCACCTCCCGACCTGTCGGTGATGTCGACGTTACCTGCCCCAACAAAGTTGTGGGTGCAAGCTGACCTCCCGTCATGCCGTAGATAGCATTATTGATAAAAATTACCAACATATTCTCGCCCCTATTTGCAGCATGAATGATCTCGCCTGCTCCGATAGATGCAAGATCGCCGTCGCCTTGATAGGTAAACACAAACCGATCGGGCATAACTCGGGCAATGCCTGTAGCTACCGCCGGAGCACGACCATGAGCAGCCTCATGCCAATCGATGTCAATGTACTTGTATGCGAAAACAGCACAGCCGACCGGTGCAACCCCAATAGCTTTTTCCTGCAAATCTCGCTCCTCCAATATTTGCGCCAGCAACTTGTGGGCAACTCCGTGACTGCAACCCGGACAATAGTGCATTGTCTTATCTGTGAGCAACTTCGGCTTCTCGTATATCAGATTTTTTGGATTAATTATATCTTTTACGTCCATTTTTCTAGTTTTAATTTTGATGATTAATTCATCTTTGTCAATAGCTCTTCATAAATCTCGTCCGGCGTCGGACAGTTTCCTCCCATCCTTCCAAGAAAGTTGACGGGAACATACTTTTTAGACTCCAATACCGACAGTTTCACATCCTGAATCATCTGTCCCGCATTGAGCTCCACACACATGAAACTCTTTACTCGCTGAGACAACTTCATAATAGGTTCTTCAGGAAAAGGATAAAGAGTGATAGGGCGCAAAAGACCAACTTTCTTACCTGCATCTCTTGCCATCTCCACAACTTTCTGACATATCCTCGCAGCAGATCCAAAAGCTACTAACACATGTTCAGCATCGTCGCACATTATCTCCTCGTAACGAACCTCCTCTTCACGCATCGCCTTGTACTTTGCCTGAAAGCGAATATTGTTTTGCTCCATTATATTAGGATCCAGCTCCAAAGAAGTGATGACATTCTGACCACGACTTGCAGGCTTCCCTGTCGTTGCCCACGAGCCATGAAACTCTGCAATCTCCTCTGCCGTCCATCGTGGCACAAACTCCTTCAATTCAACTTTCTCCATCATCTGACCTATAATACCATCGGCAAGTATCATAACAGGATTTCTGTACTTAAATGCCAAGTCGAAACTCAAACTGACAAAATCGTACATCTCCTGCACCGACGCAGGCGCAAGCACCAACAAACAATAATCGCCATGCCCACCGCCTTTAACTGCCTGAAAATAATCAGACTGCGATGGCTGTATAGTCCCTAAACCAGGACCTCCTCGCTGAACGTTCACTATCACACATGGCAGCTCAGCTCCCGCCAAATAGGAAATACCTTCGGTCATCAAGCTAACACCAGGACTCGACGAACTCGTCATTGCCTTCTTTCCGCATCCAGCAGCTCCATAAACCATATTAATCGATGCAACCTCGCTCTCTGCCTGCAATACAACCATCCCCGTCTCCTTCCATGGCTCGCGTGCTATCAATGTTTCTAATATCTCCGATTGAGGAGTGATAGGATAACCGAAGTAAGCATCACAACCACAGCGAATTGCCGCCTCTGCAATAACTTCGTTCCCTTTTAATAATTTTATCTCTGTCATCTGTTTTCTCGTTTTTCTATTACTAGTCATGTTCATAATCATAAGTCAATGCTCATGATTTCTTTTCTTCCTTTACTCGATATACTGTTATACACGAATCCGGACACACTATTGCACAAGCCTGACAAGCTATACAAGCATCGGGATTTTCCATATACGAATAGTGATAACCTCTATCATTAACCTCTTTATTCAGCAGAAGGACAGAGGTAGGACACGCTACTACACAAAGGTCGCACCCTTTACATTCTTCCCTGTCTACAACTACTGCTCCTTTTATTTTTGCCATTATAATATTATTTGTTTATATTGCCGACTCTCCCTTTATTTTCACGTTTAAAACTTGAGTCAAACAAAAGTAATCAAAAAATTTGAACATTTCGACGTTTTGTTCGATTTTTTCATTGCCTACTTATTATGATTTTAATCCCAAAAACACAAAATACCTTTCAACGCTTTGGTTTTAGGAATATTGCTAGCATTAAATTTACCATTTTTATTATTGCTATCTCACTGCTCCTTCACCATTGAAAACGAAATATTACGTCTTCTATTGCCAAGACTACAATTGAACAAAAAAACCAAATTTTATGCCAACTTTAACTCTGCCTCCTCACACTGTCAACCCCTTTCAGCTGCGACAACTGCTTGATAATACCACTGAGCTGATTTGTTCCAGACACTACCAGCTTAAGCTCTCCATGAAACCTGTCGACATCAGTATCGAAATTTATATGACGCACCTGTACGCCAACTTTATTACTGACAACATTGGATATATCGTTGATTAGACCAAATCTATCGTCTCCAGATATCGACAAGGTTGTCTGAAATGTGTAGCTATCCTCGTTATCCCTCCAGCGGGCATTAAGAATACGATAGGGAAATTTCTCAAAAAGATATTTGGCATTGGGACACTCGCGACGATGGATTTTAATACCCTCGCCGATGGATATAAAAGCAAAGATATTATCGCCATATATGGGATTACAACACTTCGATAAGGCATAACTCACCTTGCTGAGATTCTTATCTATAATAAGCGATTCGCCAGTATCGAACTCCATACTCCTAAGCTCCTTCGGCGACAGCAGCTCTTTCACGTTCTCAATAGCAGAGGTATCCTCAGACTTGAATTTCGACTTTATTGCCAAAGTATCTATCTTTCCCGCAAATACATCCGCAAAGAAATCAACAGCTAATTTATACTTGAACTCTTTGAGCATATTCTGAATATTGCTGTCGCTAAATTCTAGTTTCCAGTGCTTAAACTTGCGCTCCACTATCTCCTTACCATGCGCCGCATTCTGCTTCCTTTGCTCGTTGAGGGCGACTTTTATGCGACTCTTTGCCTTACTAGTAACTACAAAATCCAACCAACTTGCAGTCGGACGCTGATTTGCAGAAGTGTCGACACTAACCAAATCACCACTTGTCAATTTTGTTTTAAGCGAAACATACTTGCCGTTAATCTTTCCACCCGAACAACTGTCGCCAACTTTGGAGTGAACAGCGTAAGCAAAATCTAGCAAACTTGCACCTGCACTCAACTCTACCAAATCTCCTTTAGGAGTGAAAACATATATATGGTCGTCGTAGACATCAGTCTTCATATCCTCGATGAAATCACCTATGTCCATATTGGGATTTTCTATTATCTCCCGAATATTGCCCAACCACGCATCGAGCTTGCCACTATCAGTGCCACCCTTATATCGCCAGTGAGCTGCCAAGCCTTTCTCGGCTATCTCATCCATACGCTTAGTTCTGATTTGCACCTCTATCCATTCTCTATCGGGGCCCATCACAGTAGCATGGAGTGACTGATAACCATTCTCTTTCGGATGCGAAACCCAATCTTTCATGCGCTTGGGATTAGACTGATACTCCTCGGTTACAAAAGAAAAAACCTGCCAACATGCCGCTTTCTCATCCTCTAATGGAACATCCAAAATTATTCTGATTGCAAACAAATCGTAGATATCATCAAACTCCCGACCTCGCTGCATCTTCGTCCAAATGGAATGAATAGATTTTGTGCGAGCCTTCATCTTAATCTGCAAACCCTTAGACTTCAGCTTATCCTCTATCGGCTCGACAAATCTTGCAGTGAAACGTTCAATCTCCTCTTCCAACTCGTCCAGCTTGTTTTCTATGAATTTATAATCCTCAGAATGCGTGTGCGACAAAGCTCCATCAAGCATCTCAGAATTGATATTGTACAAACCAAAGCGATGCGCCATCGGTGCATAAATCGCACTTATCTCTTCTACTAAATTCTGCTGTGCAGCGGCAGAAAGCATTGCCAAACTGCGAATCTCGTCTAGTTTAACAGCCAAATACAACAACACTACACGAGCATCGCCAGCAAGAACCATCAAGAGTTTCCTGATTTTGTCGGCATTGATTGATATATTTTCCGCCGAAACATCCTCGATGCGCCGAATACCGCTCAATAGAGAAAATACATGCTCACCGAACTGCTCTTTTAGCCTCTCCTTTTTCTCATCACAATTCAATAGCAAGGCTGCAACTACCGAAGGTGCACCCAGACCAAACTCCACAAGAGCTATATGCGCAACAGACAAATTGTTGTATTGTCTACCTCGACTCTCACTATGCATATCCGCATATTCAAGGGCTTCCTCAATTTCTGAAATCTCTAAATCAGAATAAACCCCTCTGTAACTTTCTATCAAGACCAGCCTTTCATCATGAATGTTCATATACCCATATTTACTTATGACAAATGGCGAGATAGCTCTTCACCGTTGTCTCCAATCCTAGATATAAAGCCTCGGAAATCAACGCATGCCCAATGGAGACCTCATCGATAATCTTTACACTAGATAAAAAATAATCCAAGTTATCCAAACTTAAATCATGCCCAGCATTTATCTTTAAACCCAAATCCCGAGCTAGATTAGCGGCTTTAATATAAGCAACTACCGCAGCTTCCTTATCAATATTGTAGTTAGTGGCATAAGGCTCTGTGTACAACTCTATCCTGTCGGCCCCCGACTTGGCAGCCCACTCAACAGCCTCTAAATCAGGATCTACGAATATTGAAACCCTAACACCTATTGCTTTCAAATCGGCAACAATACCTTTCAATAAATCGTGATGCTTCTTGGTGTCCCAACCGCTGTTGCTCGTTATTGCATCGGGAGCATCGGGCACAAGTGTTGCCTGCGTCGGCTTTACGTCCTTTACCAAAGATATAAAATCGACAGACGGATAGCCCTCAATATTAAATTCTGTCTTTACGACTTCTTTCAGCTCGTAAACATCATTCCTTGTTATATGGCGTTCGTCAGGTCGTGGATGTACAGTGATCCCATTCGCTCCAAAGACCTCACAATCACGGGCTACAGTAAGAACATTAGGAACATTCCCACCTCTCGAATTTCGAAGTGTTGCAATTTTATTTATATTTACACTTAATTGAGTCATGACAAATGATTATTTTTGTACAAATATAAGCATTTGAACGTTTTGAATATAAAAGATATAATATCAATAGACTTTCCAACTGTCAGAGAGAACGACAAAGGAGAGAATGCCTTGAGCATAATGGACGATATGAGAGTATCGCAGATACCAGTACTATCGACTGATAATAAGCTCATTGCATTAATTAGCGAGAAAGAAATTTACGACTTCCCCGCTATTAGTAAGCCTCTAAAATTAATTCTGAATAAGAATTTCCCCTATATAAAAAACAATGAGCACCCCATAGTAATTGCGAATACTTTTGCGTATAACGGATGCTCAGTGCTACCCGTGGTAGATTCAGATACCAAGCTATACTGTGGTGCGATTACCCTGAAGGAGTTTGCCTTGGCATTCTTTCGCGATTTAAACTCTGCTAGTGTCAATGCCGTTATAGCTGTCGAAATAAATCAAAATGATTATATGCTATCGCAGTTATCACACATTATCGAACAAAATAACGGGAGAATTACCAAACTATTCTTCAACAAGAAAGAAAACAACAACAATTCTACAGAACTCGTACTTTACATAGATGCTCCCGAATTACGCCCGATATTAAACAGTCTTGAAAGATTTGGATACAACGCAAGCAATATACTCGGAAACGATACCGACGAAGATAATATGGTGGATGACTACTACAAAAATCTAGTCAGCTATCTGAATGTATAAATGATTAATTATAAATGCAATACAGAATGTTTTGCGTACAGCCTATAGCTTATTGCAAAATTATAAACACATGAAACGAGCCATGAGAACAAGTTCTCACATACGAAAATGATTATTGGCGAGATACATGTGGCAATTAAAAAACAAAATATAAACACATGAAAATAATAATTTTCGGATTTGTGCTGGATACGAGTTTTATCGTATATTTTGACAGAATGCTCAGTATCCTAGAATGTGAAAAAGCTGATATATACATATATAAGTCTCTACATAAGCATCTAAACGACAAGCATAAAAAAAGTATAGACAGCAAATACCCGGTAATATCTAAAGCCGCAGAAATAGATGGCAAAGTAGACTTCATTTTCAGCATTGGGGGCGACGGCACTTTTCTCAAAGCATCGTTATTCTTGGAAAACTACAACATCCCTGTGGTGGGAATAAATAGTGGTAGATTGGGCTTTCTGTCCAGCATCTCAAAACTAGACCTTGAAGAGGGAATAACTAAAATAATTAATGGTAATTTTGATCTAGAGGAACGAAGTATGCTCGAAATTATCTCAGAAAACAAAGTCTTTGACGGAGCAAACTATGCAATAAACGAAGTTACTGTTGCAAAAACCGACAGTTCCTCAATGATTAATGTACACGTCAATATAGACGGGGAATATCTAAATACATTCTGGGCAGACGGTCTTATAATATCCACACCCACAGGCTCTACCGGATACTCGCTGAGCGTAGGTGGACCCATTATCTCTCCCGACTGCCAATGCTTTGTTATCTCTCCCATTGCTCCACACTCCCTGACAGTCAGACCTATCATTATTCCCGACAGCTCGGAAATCGAAATAAGAGTCGAGGGACGCACAAACAAATACCTGATAGCTCTTGACTCAAGGTCTGACCAAGTAGACCTACACTACTCCTTCAAATTGAAGAAATCTTATCAAAAAGTAAAAACCGCAAGACTCGGCAATAGGTCATTCTACTCAAACCTGAGAGAAAAACTAAACTGGGGAAAAATGAAATCGGAATCATCAAAATTTTAAATATTTAATTATGCAGACATGGTATGAATGCAAGATTCGCTATCAGAAGATGGACGAAGACGGCAGAGAACGCAAGGTTAGTGAGCTATATCTTTTTGAGGCAGTGTCGTACACCGACGCAGAGGCTCGGGTATTCAATTTTATGGGACAAATAACTCGCGAAGAGTTCACTATTATGAATATCAAAAAGGCTAACTATGCCGAAATATTCACCTACGACGACGGCGACAAGTGGATAAAAGCAAAAATCAATATTGTTACTATCGACGAAGAAAAAGGAAAAGAGAAAATAGTGTCAAATTATTACCTTACTCTTGCCGACGATATCAAAGAATCGATTAACAGATTGGAGGAAAGTCTTGACTACCTGCTTGTACCTTTCGTAATTTCGCAGGTTGCCGTAAGTAACATCATGGATATTCTTCCAATAGACGAAAATGAAATCCCTGCAAACCTAAAACCTATAAGTGAGACTGAGGACGAGGACGAAGACGAGACTGAAGAGGAGGAATAAAATGCTCTGGTGGGCTAAGTTTCACTTATGTAATAAGCGAAAAACATAGAATTGTAGGGGCGAAACCCTATGTCCAAAAGAGCAATAACACCAAAGCACTAAAAGTGCGATATCAAAACATAAACGTCATTGCGAGCGCAGCGTGGCAATCTGCTATTTGTCGGTAGAGATTGCTTCGTCGCCAACTCCTCGCAATGACGTTCTTGTATTTGAATAATAGCTGTTTGCGTATAGCTTAAAGCATACAGCATTTTTAAACCTTAACGATTAAACAGTTCAACGATTAAACATTGTATATCATTACCCACTTAACTCGTTATAGAGCCTATTCTTGCTCTGCATTCTCTATCTATGAAATAAAAAAAAGCACGACCCCGAAGAGTCGTGCTTAATATTATTATCGTAGCTCAGAATTACTTGTTGATAAATTCTACTCTACGGTTTTTAGCTCTATTAGCCTCCGATGTGTTAGGATAAGCAGGCTTAGACTCGCCAAACCACTTAACTTCAATCTGGCTAGCCGAAACTCCTTTAGAAATTAAGTATTTCTTAACAGCTTCTGCTCTACGCTTAGACAGTCCGTCGTTGTAAGAGATTGTACCAAGATCACAAGCATGTCCGTCGATCTCTATCTTAGCTCCACTATTAGCTTTCAAGTACTCAGCCAATGTGTTAAGTTGAGCGTTAGATGAAGAGTGAATAGTTGCTCTATTCAAGTCGAACAATACTGCACTTGACGTAGGTGCTGTTGGTGTCACCTCTGCTTTCTCAGGACAGCCACTGTTAGACTTAGGACCTGCTTGGTTAGGACAGTTATCTTCATGGTCAGGTATACCGTCGCCATCTGAATCTGCAGGACAGCCACTAGCATCAACCTTAACGCCTTTAGGTGTATCAGGACACTTATCTTTAGAATCAGCAACTCCATCACCATCTGAATCAGGACAGCCGTTGAACCTTGCTAGACCAGCTTCATCAGGACATTGGTCATCTTTGTCAGCAACTCCGTCGCCATCTCTATCAGGACAGCCTTGTGTTTGTGAAGTACCTGCTTCATTAGGACACTCGTCTTGATAGTCAGCAACACCGTCGCCATCTGTATCCTTAGGACATCCTGTTTTATCAACTTCTACGCCTTCAGGTGTACCAGGACATTTATCCTTATTATCACCAACTCCGTCGCCGTCTGTATCTTTAGAGTTACCAAGAGCAAAGGCCAAACCTACTTCCATCTTCAGCAACTTGTCGTCTCCCTTCCCGTTACTGCTACCGCCGTAATTATCATTATCAATAATATCTAAATCATCAGAGAATGTCCAAATCCTTGAAACTTCTGCAAATGCCGAAACAACCGGAGAAAATTTAAATTTAATACCTCCTCCAGCTTCTACTTCAAATTGTTTTACTTGAACACCCGCTGCATAGCCATTGTTAATATTCCAAAGACTTATTCCAGGACCAGCCAACAAATACGGTTGAAACCAAGAATCTTCATTGAAAATATAGCCGTTGTTTAATTTGTAAACCAAATCCAAACCTCCACGAATATAACCCCCATCAGGCCATGAACTGGACATGTATGTTGTGGATGCATGCTCGCTCGTCACATCAAATTCTCCCCAGCCGATTTCTCCTCGCACGTTAAATGAAGGACTTAGATACTTCGCTAAATGGACATTTAATGCGCTCTGCCACTCCCCAAAATCAAAAAATTGATTCCTAAGCTCGCCCTTGTATTGGTAAGTACCATATCCAAGACCCAGAGCCCATTGCTTCTCTGCACTTTGTGAAAACGCTGTGGTAAATCCTAGCATCAACACAAGAATAGTTGAAAAAATTGTTTTCATATTACTCATTTACAAATTATTAATTTTCAATGTCTTATAGACTTTAGTTTATGCTTATCCCCTTTATTAGGAACAATATTCAGTGCACTAAATTACAACATTTTCTTTTACCGACAATAAACTAGTTGTTTTTTTTTCTAACAATGAATTGTTTTGTGCTAATAACTCACGCAGTCTATACAATTATAAATCAAAAAAACGTCATGCGCATTTCATTGACAACCAGAGATATACAATGCATCACCATGCCCATCCCATTAACATTTTAGCACCCAATAAAAAATAGTAAAACTATAATGTTATTTTTGCATATTATTTATGGCGCAGAAATGATAGCAAAAATAAGCAAGTACACGATAAAGAGTTTTATCCCTCCATTCTTAGCAACATTCAGTGTTACTATGTTTGTGCTGATTATGATGTTCCTATGGAATGCGATAGATAAAATCGCCGGAAAAGGACTGGACACAAGTATAATATTGAAACTACTTGGTCTATCATCCATCAATCTTGTCCCTATGGCTCTGCCAATTGCTATACTTCTGGCTTCTTTAATGTGTTTCGGAAATCTCGGCGAACGCTATGAACTTATTGCTATAAAATCCTCAGGGATATCGTTTTTCAAAACATCTCGCGGACTGGCGTTCTTCACGGTGATACTAAGTGCTTTTTCTTATTACTTCACCGACCAAATACAACCTAGAGCATACATCGAGTTTATTAGTATGTATAGAGGTATCAGAGACCAAAAACCCGACATGATTGTTGACCAAGGCATATTCAGCAACAACATTGACAAATATAGTATAAAGGTCGGAAAGAAGAATGAGAACAGTAATATGATGTATGACCTCTTGATATACGACCACTCCGCAGGGCATAAAAATACTAGTGTTACTGTTGCCGACTCCGGAATAATAGCTCTTAGTGAAGACAAGTCTATGGTGACATTTACATTCTTCTCAGGAAATAACTATGCCGAGGAACAAAGCAAAAACAGCAAAAGAAATGGCAGACCATTCCGAAGAAATAGTTTTGACAAGCAGATTATTCGTGTCCCAGTATCTGATTTTGGATTTGATGAGGGTGATGACAATAAACAGAAGTATATTAAAAATGGATCTACATCCAATGAACTGAAAACTGCATACGACTCTATTGACATAAATGTATATATGCCTAACGTCAGAAATATGGTTTCATCATTAGGATATCCGCGAAATATACATATTGATGTATCAAACAAACTACAAGCCATAGACTCTTTGAAGTTAAAACATAAAGAAACGACAAACGACTCATTGCAACACCCTATAAAGTCTTGGAACGATATAAAAAACAACTTCGACTCAATTTCTATGAAAGGTGCTTTGGACGGTGCTATAACTATTGCCGACAATAATACCAGAACTATCGAATCTAAAAGACAATACCTAAATGATATTCGAGTTATGAATATCAGAATAGAAATGGAACGTCAGAAAAAATATGCACTCCCATTCACTGTAATACTATTCTTCTTTATCGGCGCTCCTCTGGGTTCAATAATCAGAAAAGGCGGATTCGGATGGCCAGTGGTTATCTCGATACTGATATACCTATTGTACTTCGTTTTTACAACTATTCTCGACAGAGTCGCAAGAGCAGGAAGTGCCTCGGCATTCTGGGCTGTATGGTGGGGACCTGTAGCACTTCTGATTTTTGCTTTCTTCTTGTCATATCAAGCGAACAACGACTCTGCAATACTCAGCAAAGAGGCTTATACCAAATTTATTAATAAACACTTCCCTCAGTTGGCTGATTTTAAAATTCGAAACATCTTTAGAAAAGCGTCAAAGTAGAAACAAGTAGCTGAAACTGATAGAGCTAACATATTGACGTAATTGTCCCCGACTACTCACCATCAAGACTTATTATACTATATATGTAATATGTATATTAATAGTATGTTCTGTCCAGCACTTTCATTACAACTCCTCCCCACACAAATCAAACTCCTCTGCATCAACAATCTTCACATCATAGAAATTCCCAAGTGTCAGTGCTTTGTCCTTAACTATCAACACCTCGCCGTCTACTTCGGGAGAGTCGCCTTCCGTACGTCCAACATATAAACCATCCTCATCCCTGTCTATCAAAACTTTCAAAACTGAACCGACCTTTGCCTGATTTTTTCTGTACGATATACCGCTTTGCAATTCCATTATCGCCTCCTTGCGCTCCACTTTTTCCGATACCGATACTTCATCTTCGTAATGCGTATAGCCGTAAGTATCCTCCTCGTGCGAGTAAGTAAATACCCCCACCCTGTCGAACTCCTGCTCCTGCACAAAACTCAATAGCTCTGCAAACTCCTCCTCGCCTTCTCCGGGATGCCCCACCATCAAGGTCGTCCTGATAGTAACATTCGGTACTTTAGCTCGTATTGTTTTCAAAAGTGATTTCGTTTGCTCTAGGTCTATCCCTCTGCGCATCTTCTTTAATACCGACGTGCTTGCGTGTTGAAGCGGAATGTCCAAATACTTGCAAATCTTATCGTTGACACTCATCAAATCAAGCACTTCCAAAGGAAAATTATTGGGATAAGCGTAGTGCAGGCGTATCCACTCAAGTCCCTCAAGTCTTGTCAATTCTTGCAGCAATTCCGACAAATGACTCTTTCCGTCAATGTCATATCCGTAGTAGGAAATATCCTGAGCTATGACAATAAGCTCTTTAACGCCTTGCTGCACCAAGTTTCTCGCCTCCTCGACTAAGGACTCGATAGAGCGGGAGATATGCTTGCCCGTGAACTGTGGGATAGAACAAAAAGAACAAGTCCTGTCGCAACCTTCCGAGATTTTCAAATATGCAAAATGCGAAGGTGTGGCAAGCACCCGCTGATGCTCCTCCTTATCATGGTATTTCAGTCGAAGTCGTGAAATTATTTTCTTAGTGTCAAACTTGCCAAAAAATCCATCAACTTCGGGCAGCTCTGTTTCCAACTCCTTTGAATATTTCTCTGTGAGACAACCCATTACATATATCTGCGAAATCTCACCTTCATTTTTTGCCTCGATAGCTGCCAACACCGTTTCTACCGATTCGTTCTTGGCATCTAATATAAATCCACAAGTATTTATTATAGTAATCTCCTTGTTCACACCCGAATCAAAACTCACCTGATAACCATTTAGTTGCAGCTGCTTTGTAAGTATCTCGGAATCAACCTGATTTTTTGAACACCCTAAAGTTACTATATTTACTTGCTTCATTTGTGTATTTATTTTCGATTCTCAGATAACAGATTTCGGATATCAGACTAATCAAAATCTATTTGTAACTCAACAAATATATACAAACTAAATCAAATTTGTAACTATTCAGCCAAAAGTATTCCATTCCTATCATAAAATGGCAAATTAATATAAGCAACATGCCGTACGCTTTAGGCTATAAGCAAACAGCTATTAGATTTGCAATTGAAAATAGACTTTCATAGATTTATGCTATGAAGAGGAATCAAAAGAAGCAGAGGTGAACTATGCAAACAGCAAAGCTTAAAGGCTTATACTTGGCATCAGTCCTCCACTCCTCTGGGTTACAACTATTTAGATTGACAAGCTTAAAGGCTTAATAATAGCGACAGTAATAAACCCAAATATGAGTCCTCAATAAATTTTAGATGGTAAAGATATGAAAAATTATTTTTTAGGAATCGATGTATCAAAAGATTTTTTTGATGTTGTAATTGTAGATTACAAAGCAACTGTTGTGGAAAAAGGTTTGCAATACT
>JBKEAJ010000080.1:0-50596 GCA_047972135.1 Bacteroidales bacterium
GAGCTAATGAGGAGAGGGCTAAACGATTGGATAGATCAAAGTGGAAATAAAGCTGAGACATACGGCATCAAATATCCCGTGATAGAAAGAGACAACGAAAATGCAGATACACAGAGAGAAACTCCTCCTCAACGAAGGGAAAACGACAGTGCTGAGAAACCAGTCATTAGCGAAATGATGAAAGCTATGTTTACGGAGTTCCAGAATAGTGCCAAGTCTATGGAGCTATTGGGTTTTGTCAGCGAGGGTAGTGTACAACGAATCACGGAGCAGCAAGAGAATCCACTAGTGCTTGCCAATATAGATATGGACGACGATGGTGTTATGCATTATACAGTACAAATCCCTCTTGAAAATATATTCACCGACAGCAAATACGACGATGGGAAGCTAAGTTTGTCTATCAAGTTTGAAGAAAAGCAGATGCCCCAAGGAGGTGGAGGACAAGGCATGGGTACTCCTCCTAGTGGTGGTGGAATGGGAGGTCCCGGCGGCGGAGGCGGCGGAATGCCACCATCGGGTGGTGGCGGTGGTCGTCCGCCGCAAGGACAGGGCGGTCAGCCAGGAGGCAGTCAATCGCAATCGAGTGTTGATTTTTGCATAAAAGCAGAGCTTATAGATTGAGCTTTGTAGGCACGGGAGCATTAGTGCTTTCACGCCATTGCAAAAGAGAGTTCAGCAGTTCCTCAGCTTTTTCGGGCATTGACTTGGCAAGATTTTGTTTTTCGCTTGGGTCGTCTTTCAGGTTATACAGTTCTATGTCGTTATTTTCAAAATATTGAATAAGTTTCCAGTCGCCCGAGCGTATTGCCGAGCCGGGGCGAGTGCGGAATAGGGGGTCTTGAGTCTCGTCATTACCTCCTTCCAGATATATAGGAAAGTGCCAGTAAAGATTACGATTTGATGTAGTGCCGTTTATGATTGGCAGCAATGAAACTCCGTCAAGTTGCTTATTATTAGGTTTATCTATTCTTGCCACTTCCAATATGGTAGGGTAGAAATCGAGGTTGCTAACCGGCACGTCCGACTCTCCGTTTTTTATTTTTCCTTTCCAATATGCGAATAGAGGAACACGTATTCCTCCTTCGTAATATGCACCTTTTCCTGCACGCAATGGGCGTTGCTTGGTAATTTTATATACTCCACCATTGTCGGAAGTAAAAAGGATAAAAGTGTTTTCCAGCTTGCCATTTTCCTCTAATTTACTTATCAGCCGACCAATCTGTCTATCTACGTTTTCCACCATTGTGGCATATTTTGCGTTGTTCTGACCCTTATACGCTTTCTTATTTTCATATTTAGGCAATAGCTCTTTTATAGGCTGAATGGGGGTATGTACGGCATAAGGAGCATAATAAAGGAAGAAAGGCTGCTTGCTGTCTGCGGAAAGAAAGTCTAAGGTTTTATCCATTATCAGCACGGTCAGGTTATAATCATCGACAGGGGCTTGCAATTCGGGTACACTTTTATAAGGAGGGTAGTAGCTGCCGGGATTTCCTGAGTGGTTTCCTCCGATATTGACATCAAAACCTTTGTCGAGAGGGCTTTCGCTAAGATGCCATTTTCCGGCGTGGCAGGTTCTAAATCCAGCATCGTGCAGAGCTTGTGGCAACAGGTAGTTGTTGTCGGGAATAGTAGTTGTATTAGGAGTCGGAACAAGCTTTCGATCGGCACTCTTGCCTCGTTCTGATGACTCAACCGTATATATACCATGTCGAGGTGTCCATTGTCCGCTCATCATGCAGGCACGACTTGGTGCACAGTTTGATGCCGATGCATAGGCATCTAAAAACACCATACTTTGGGATGCCAGCTTGTCGATATTGGGAGTTTCGTAATATTCAGAGCCCATAAATCCAACATCACGCCAGCCTAAGTCGTCGATATTGATAAGTATTATATTGGGGCGGTCTGCATGTTCTTGATGGGTACACGAAGCGAAAGATATCAAGCATGAAACAAAACACACTGCGTGTATATAACTTCTAAACATCGGTATTTTAAAAATTCAATAGATTTGTTATAAAGATAGTAGCAACTTTTGAATCTAGCAAAATTGGAAATAGAAAACCCCAGATAGTGCCTATCAGGTGAGCATCGTGTGCAACAATAGAATTACCGCGTTTGGACATATACCATGAATATGCCACATACAGAGCACCAAACACTATGGCAGGAATAGGGATAGCCAAGAATAGATAGAGTTTATTCCATGGGTAAAAGATTATAAAACTCGAAACTACAGCGGCAACAGCTCCCGACGCACCAACAGCACTATAATAGATATTGTTTTTATGTTTAAACAAAGCGGCAAGGCAAGAAATTACTGTACCTGTCAGATACAATAGAATGAAGTATAGCTTGCCGTTTTGTCCCCACATCCTTGAAAAAGTTGATTCCACAGCATTCCCAAAACTAAATAGTACAAACATATTAACAAGCAGATGAGGAAAATTTGCATGTACCAAAGCATGACTAATAATCCTATAATATTGTTTTTTGTGTATTACATTGTAGGGAATAAATTTCAATTTATGGAATTGCTCCTGATTGTTGAAACAAAGGAAAGAAACAAGGCAAGTAAGTGCAATTATTACTAGGGTTACGGACATATTATTATTTTCTTATTGGAGAGTCAGGCTCTTTTGCCATATGGTTGAAAGATAACCTATCCAGTAGTTCGGGATATATTTTTGAAAGAAACACACTTAGTTTTCCCTCTTTAAAAGTCAGTATCAACTCACGTTTTCGATATTTTACAGCGTTTACAATCCGTTTAGCACATTCTTCGGCACTCATCATTTTCCCTTCATCTCTGGGGCTGTCTTCTTGTTTGCTGCCATCGGCGGTCAGTGCATTTTTTCTAACATTGGAAGCGGTAAATCCGGGAGCGACATTCAGAACGTGCAGACCATTGTGTAAATTTTCTACTCTCAGAGTGTCAAGAAAGCCTCTCATTGCAAACTTAGAAGCTGAATATCCAGCTCTTCCCGGTAGTCCGATAAAGCCTGCAATAGAATTTATTCCAACCACCGAACCGGAGGACTCAATAAGATGAGGAAGAGCATAATGCGTACAATATACAGTTCCCCAGAAATTTACGTCCATTAATTGCTTCATTACATTAATGTCAGTATCCATAAAGAGAGCTCTCATAGATATTCCTGCATTATTTACAAGAATATCTATCCCATGAAATCGGTCTAGTGTTCTATTTATAAGGTCTTTACAATCCAGCTCGCTAGTAACATCGGTTTCCACACACAGCACTTCATTATTTGGCATAGTTGCAGCGACTTCTTTAAGTTTTTGAATATTTCTCGCAGCTAACACCAAATGAGCACCTCTTCCGGCAAATTCATACGCCAGAGCCTTTCCAATCCCGGATGATGCTCCGGTTATGACAACAACTTTTTCTTTCATCTAAACTACCGGTTTGTACGTGCTACAAAGTTACAAAAAAAGGGGCTCTTTAGGTGCTAATGTTGCAACACATTATGAGTATTACTTCAAAAATAACTATTTTTGCACGTTAATTTAATATTATGATAAAAGTTGCTGTTGTTTTGTTAAACTGGAATGGGGTCAAGTTGTTCGACAAGTTTTTACCGTCAGTTTTACGACATTCCCTTGGTGATGATATTGGTGTATATGTAGCTGATAATGGTTCTGACGACAGTTCGATAGAATATTTGAATGCCAACTATCCCACGGTAAAGATTATAGAAAACGACAAGAATCATGGATTTGCAGAAGGTTATAATGTCGCATTACGGAATCTTGATGCGGAGTATTTTGTTCTTTTAAATACAGATGTAGAGGTGGCTGATGGCTGGATTAGTCCGATAATCAGTCTGATGGATCGAGACACCAATATAGCAGCCTGTCAACCTAAAATCATGTCGTATCATAAAAAGAATTATTTCGAGCATGCTGGGGCAGCAGGAGGCTACATTGATAGGATAGGCTATCCTTTTTGTCGTGGGCGGGTATTTGACTTTCTAGAAGAAGATTTAGGGCAACATGACGAGCTTAGTGAGATTTTTTGGGCATCGGGAGCAGCCATGTTTGTAAGGTCTTCTGCATATTGGGAAGTAGGGGGCTTAGACGGTGATTTTTTTGCTCACATGGAAGAGATTGATCTGTGCTGGAGGTTAAAGCGTCTTGGCTATTCTATTTATTCTGTTCCACAGAGTCGGGTGTATCATTTGGGAGGAGGTACTTTACCATATGCCAGCTCACGGAAGTTATATTTAAACTTCCGCAATTCGCTGTTTATGCTTTATAAGAATGCCTCTAAGGGGCGTTTATTTATAAGTATTGCGACAAAAAGCATAATCGATTCTTTGTCGTTTCCGATGTTTTTGCTAAAAGCTGATTTTGGAGGTATAAAAGCCTTGTTCAGAGCATATTGGCATTTCTTATTATCTCTCGGGAAGCTCAGGGCAAAGCGTAAGGCAATATTGCGACAATCGAAAGTAGAAAGGGTGTCCGAGATTTATGAAGGTTTTATAGCCATTGATTTTTTCATACGACGCAAGAAGATATATATTCAATATAAAGGAGGCATAAGAATAAAGGTCGATTGAAATTCAACCGACCTTTATTCTTGGTGTATATCCTCAGGTCTTACTCAGAAACCACATCAACGTTAACGTCAATAACAACGTCTCTATGAAGTTTCACTTTCACAATGTGAGTCCCGATTTCTTTGATTGTATTAGGAATGATTATTTGCTTACGAGCAACTTCCACTCCTTTTTCAGAGATTTTCTCAGAAATAATTACCTCATTGATTGAGCCAAATATTTTACCTGTAGAACTAGTTTTAGCACCAACGGTAATAGTTTGTCCTTTGATTTTCTCGGCAATAACAAGAGCTTCGTCCTTAAGTTTTGCTTCTTTGAAGGCTCTTTGTCTTTTGTTTTCCTCAAGGACTTTCAGCGTTGATTTGTTTGCAATTATCGCTTTTTTCTGAGGGATTAAGTAGTTGCGAGCGTAACCGTCTTTGACAGAAACAACGTCGTCTTTACTTCCTACTCTTGTAATATCTTGTAATAATATAATTTCCATGATAATCTTCTTATTTTAAGCCATCAACAACATATGGCAACAATGCCAAATGACGAGCTCGTTTTACGGCTTGTGCAACTTTTCTTTGAAATTTCAAGGATGTACCTGTAAGTCTGCGAGGAAGTATTTTCCCTTGCTCGTTCAAGAATTTCTTCAAGAACTCAGGGTCTTTGTAATCAATATACTTAATATTGTTCTTTTTAAATCGACAATATTTCTTTTTTTGAACTTCCACAGTCGGTGGAGTTAAGTATCTTATATCGCGCTGATTATTTGCCATAATTATTTGCCCTCCTCTGTCTTAACGGTTTCACCTTTTTTGTTGTCTTTCTTTCTGCTGAGACGTTTTTCAGCCCATTCTACAGCATACTTATCAAGTTTGAAAGTTAGGAAACGTATCAAACGTTCATCTCTCTTGTACTCAAGTTCCAATTTTTGGATAAAATCGGGTTCTGCTTTAAATTGAAATAGTTGGTAAAAACCTGTTGATTTCTTCTGGATGGGGTAAGCCAGTTTCTTAAGTCCCCAAAACTCATTGTTTACGATTTCGCCACCATTCTCGGTGATTAAATCCTTAAACTTTTGTACCGCTTCCTTTACCTGAGCATCAGATAAAACGGGAGTTACAATGAAAACGGTTTCGTAATGATTCATATTAAATTCGCGTTTAAAAATTAAATTCTATTTTCGAAGCGCAAAGGTAGTAATATTATCTTGAATTTCAATTTTTGTGATGCTATATTTTCGTAAAAACATCGAAATGCTGTATATTTGTAGGCATGGAGAACACGAAGTCTAATATTTATCCTACAGTATCACAGGCTATTATGCTGTTGGTGATAGCACTGTTGATAGAAGTTGCCGTAAATCTGCCACTATCTATATATGACTATTTTAAGGGTACGGATTACCTATTTAATAGGTACAAGAGTTTTGTACTCATAATTTTGGTGAATTCATTTATTCTCATCTATGGAGTAGTGCGTTCTAGGGACTCGCTTAGGAATATATTTCCTTATAAGTCGTTCTCACTGTGGGTATTACCTTTGGTACTTCTAACCATTATCTCCATGCAGCGTTTTATCACCTACGTCAATGGTTTTGTGATTAGTCATATACCTGTCCCTCCCTGGTTTGCAGAGCTGTTTAATCATGTTCTGGAATCGGAATTTGGGTTTATTGGGCAGGTCGGGCATATTGTTATCTTTGCAGCCATTGTAGAGGAATTTATTTTTCGGGGTGTTATCATGCGGGGTTTATTGAGAAAATACTCTCCATTTTTTGCCATTTTAGTTTCGGCGTTTCTATTTGCCGCTTATCATTTGAATCCTTGGCAGTTTTCGGTAGCACTATATTTGGGCTTATTCTTGGGCTGGCTCAGGTATAAAACTCGGAATATATGGCTTCCGATTATTGCTCATGCACTAAATAACTTTATTGTATTAATTGGCAGTTCTCCGTACAGACCTGGCTGGGCAGTTTCGGCGAGCAGTTTTTTAGAAAATATTTCAGACTTACAATACAGTATAGTATTACTATTATCGGTAATACTTCTTGTTTTTATACTGCATAAGTATCCTAAGACCCAAGAGGACTCCTAAAGAATAGTTAGCAGTACTAGTTCAATACGGGTTTTCGACACCTTTATAATTCTGATTTTGAAGTCATTAAACTCTATAATAGTGTTTGGTTCGGGCATACTTTCATATTTTGAGAGTACAAGTCCGGCAATAGTGTCGTATGAGCTGTCGACAGGAAGTTCCAAATTATATTTTTCATTGATATAGTCAAGTTCCAACTTAGCAGAAAACAGATATTCATTTTCCTTTACTTGTTTCTCTATGGAGTCGTCCTTATCATGTTCGTCTTCTATTTCTCCTGTAATTTCTTCCAAGATGTCCTCGATCGTAACAATTCCAGCAGTCCCGCCAAACTCGTCTACTACCACAGCAATACTCTTATGTTGTTTAATGAATTTTGATAGAAGTTTGCTGGCTTGCATAGACTCAGGGACATCAATTATTTGAATTATAAATTCCTTAATAGAACTTGGATTTTTAAAAAGAATAGAGGAGTGTATGTGTCCTACGATGTTATCAATGGACTCTTCGTATATTAATAATTTTGAGTAGCCTGTTTTAATAAAAATCTGTCTAATTTTATCAATATTGGTCTCTATATCAACTGCTTCTATTTCGGTGCGATGAACCATAATATCTCTCAATTTGACATTTGAAAAGTCCAGTACATTTCTAAATAGCTTAATATCACTGATAATCTTGTTCTGTTCGCTATTCACACGTTCGCTGGTTTCTTGCAGGAAGTGCTCCAAGTCGACTTTACTGAATACCGTAGTTTCCGCATTCTTTTTATTCCCCGAACGTCTAAAAATAGCCATAAACATATCAGAGAATAAGGTCATTAGCTTTGCCAGAGGGTATAGTAGAATATAAAAGAAGAATAAAGGTACGGCAAATGTTCTCATAATAAGGCTGGGATTCATTGTAAACAATGTTTTTGGGAGAAATTCAGCCAAGAACAATATTATAAGGGTAGAAATTGTAGTTTGTATAAGCAGCACAGCCACATCGCTAGCTACAAGTTCCCTGATACTAGGTTCTACTAATCTTGAGAATGCCAAACTATATACGACAAGAGCAAAATTATTCCCCACAAGTACGGAAGCAATATAATGAGACGGATTTTTAGTTACAATATTGATAATCTTGGAGTTAAAACTGCCTTGATTTTTATCTAGTTCAAGTTGCAACTTGTTCGACGAAACATATGCTATTTCCATTCCGGAGAAGAATGCAGATAGTAGCAGCATAAGTATAATAACAAATAGTTCCATGATTATTTTTCGAGGGTAACGTCTCCCGAAGATTTGAGTACACGCCACTTTTTCATGTCTACCGACGAAATAAAACCTATACCTCGAAAAATATCCTCTCCTTTTACAAATTCAACAAACTGATCGGATGATATTTCATTTTTTTTCTCGTCCCATAGCAAATACTCAGTTTTCAGAGAATCCCCCTCAACATTTGTAGCAATCACATTTCCTCTGGCTTCCCACTGTTTCTGTTTAGCAAACTCCTTTGCGTAATCGGCTATGAGCGATGAGGTTTGCTTCCCATCTTGTCCAAATCGTAATACCTCCAATCCTTTTGTAAATTCTGTATATTCATCGTCGTCGGCAAATTGTTGAACCACTGGACCGCTTATTTTTGTTGTTATGTGCCCTGAGTCGGTATAAGTCATCACAAAGTTCTCCTGATACATAACGGGAGGTTCTTTCAACATGCTGTCTATATATTCTTTGGACAAATAATTAGAATCTTGTTTTCTGTTCGTACAGTTAAGGCACAACAATAGCAGTGTGGTCGAAAACAAAGCGATCACACTGCCATATAATCTTGGTAATCTTTTACTTTGAGCGAACTCTGGTTGTTCTGGAAACACCTCCACAAGAATAAGTATATGAATCTCCGTCTTTTAAATTGGCAAAGAAAAGTTCCTCTTTGGTAGGGTAATGTCTGGAATATGTACCAATTTTATTATCCATTTGACTGGCAAGGTCAGGATTAGCTTTTTTTGCCATTGCATAATAATCCACAGCCACCCAATACTTTGCCTTCTTCTCATAAACCTCCGAACCACAGTTCAACGAGGCTACAATATCTCCCATTAGAGAATATGCATCTCCATTATGAGCATCAGAACTGACAACTTCGTTTAAAAGTCCGAAAGCCTTAGACAGCTTTTTCTCAGCAAACAAGAATCTTGCATATCTAAATTTGTAAGTACACAGTTGATTTGGGTCTGTTTCTTGCGAAAGTGCTTCGTTGAAAAATTTATCGGCATTATCCTTATCATTTTCCTTCCAATAGTTTACAGCCATGTTACAAGCTGCTTCAGCAGAAGGAGAAAGTTTATATTGTTGAATGGTTGCCTTTTTGAAAAGGTCAGACTCTGTACACTCTTTGTATTGTAGTCTGCGAAGCATTTTATTTAATTCTTCAGCATCAGTTTTAATAGTCTCGTATTGCTTAGTATAAATATCCATAAGAGTTTCGCAGTCGGCAACTTTTATGAACAAGTTGTTTATTGTCGCCTGAGCTTGTTTCCAATCTTCGTCGTTAGGCTTTGCTTTCAGCTCTTTGTCGACAATTGACGATGTTTTATCGTATACATCAATCACGTCTTGTTTGGTAAGTTTACCAAAGTCGTATAAGGTTCTAGTTGCACTCATATAAAGAAGAACCGCACCTGCTGTAATCTGCCCTTTCGATATTGCATCTTCTGCCAATGTCGACAGTTTCTTGTTGGCTTTAACAATGGCATCATCGTCAAGGTTGGGGTCAGAAGCCACTTCATGGAAGAAAATCGCCATTTTATTTGAAGCCATATCCAATTTTTCGTCTTCAAAATACTCTCCGCGTTTTTCATAAATAGAAAAAATAGTATCAACTATTCTAAACTTATCCTCAATGCTTTTTGCTGATTTTATTTTACTTTTCATATAGTTGATGTAGTACACATATACATTCTTCGAAGATGCTGGATATTTTTCGTATATGTATAGCAAAGGCTTTAGCCCATCTGTGTAATTGTCTTTTTTCATATATTCGGAGTATAGAGACACATTGTTCATATAATCCGTAACTTTTTCTTCTACCAATTCTTTGTGTCTTCTTAAATCAACCCCATGTTCGTCGGTAGTTATTTTAGGAGCGACACCGTCCCAGTAAAAGTCAAAATGGTCACCAGCTTTCCCCTCAATCTCTAATTTTTTAGAGTCATCAATAAAGGTGAACTTAATGTATTTAGACTTGTCACTGGCTTCAAGGCTATAAGCTCCGTCAAAACTAGTCATTGAAGCACCACCTTTGTGTATTTCAACGTTAACACCTGCCATCGGCTTACCTTCCTTATATACTACCCCTGAAATGGTTCTTTGTGCGAATGATGAATTACAAAGTGCAAACATCAAGACAAAGAGTCCAACCAATCTTAATCTATTACTTTTCATTTCTATACTTATTTATATTGATATTGTCTAAACCAAAGTTCGTAAAAATTAAACGAAACCGACAGTTTTGCATAATCTTCTCGTATTAAACCATTCGATTTTTTACCATTCTGTCCAAGCTCAATCGCTACATTCAAAGTGTTTATAGCCTTTATAGGAAATCCGGCACCTATCGTAATACCGTATTTATCAATCTGGTGACCATTAATGGCAACATACCCTTGCTCATAGAATGCACCGGCACGATACGATATTTTTTTATAATATCCTTTTAAGGCTCTTGAATTAGGAGTATATTCAGCACCTACACTATATCTCTGTAGGTCTTTAATTCTTCCTTCGTCGGACAGCATCAAATCTATATCAGACCAGTCGGTTCTGAAAAAATCCGCATTTACCATCAGCTTGTCTCCTAGTTCATAAGAAAGTCCCACACCATAGGAAGCGGGCAATCCAATTTCGTCACCATTTCTTTCAATAAATTTAGTCGTATCCGAGCCAATTCTCTCAAAAAGCGAGTAGTAAGACGAAGAGCCCAATTTAGTTTCATAGAATGCTCCTAAAGTAAGGCTTCTATTACTCTTTAAAGGTATAGTATATTGAATGGCAGGCTTTATCATTACATTCTTAATGTGTATATTTTCCACACTTCTAAATACCTGAGCATCAGAAGATGCACTAATCACTTCGTCGGTACGTGTAAGTTCACCAAAAACGAAGTCTACATTAGCTCCAATTGACAGATTCTCAGCTATTTTCCATCCTGCCCCGATAAATACCTCCGATAATGTTCCGGAGCCGTAGTAGTTAACATTAGCAGTGCCAAAAGGTCCGTTGTCCCTCTGCTGGTTAGCTTCATAACCGACATTAGAAAAAGGTACAACCCCAGCAGAAATTCCAATTTTTCTGGCGATAGGGAAACCAATCACCAAATGGGAGAAGTTCCCGTCGGATAGTGTAGCCTTACCTCCGTCGGAATTGCTCAAGCCCGAATATGAACCAAATAATCCAGCTTGCATTATGAATGCTAAAGAGTCGTATCCACTATTGGATGCGGGGTTTGCCAGGTTTACTTCGTTGCCTCTCCGCGCTCCGATGGATGCTCCTCCCATTCCCGAATACGAACCAAGGGAATATGGACTCAATGTTCCAACACCAAATCTAGAGTAGGGCGATGAGTTGTTGCTGTTGTCTGATAGTTGTCCGAATGCGCTAACCGATATTACAGTTAATGCAATTAATGTCAATACTTTAGTTATACGATGCATTATATTTAAGAATACTGTTTAAACCTACAAGTGTCAAATATTGGCTCACAAAGATGCCACTATTTATCCTTTTTTCCAAAAAAAGGCTGTCTCCACCCGTCATTATTACTTTTAAAGTATCAAACGTTGAGTTCGCAATGTTTATTGTAGATGTAATTTCTCCAATGACACCGTTTACTACTCCATTCAATATTGAATTCCTTGTGTTATTGCCCATTAAATCAGTGCTAAAGGTATTATCAAGTTCTACCAAAGGGAGTTTATCTGTATAATAATTTAATGCCTTAAATCTCATATTTAGTCCTGGAGATATTGTTCCGCCGAGATATTCTGCTTCGGCACTGACATAATCGAATGTAATAGCAGTACCACAGTCTATTACAAGCGTATTATTGTTAGGGAATAAAAAATTAGCAGCAACAGCATTTGCCAAGCGGTCTGCCCCCAGTGTATCTTTAGATTTATATTGGTTCTTGATAGGTACTGGCGTGACAGTGGGCAAAAATCTTACACATGAAACTTTGTTATTATGCAGATATTCCAATAAAATATTATCCGTATTTTTCGTACTTGAAATAATACACGCATCGACACACAGAAAATTAGCAGTTTTCAATTTTTCCGGGAGGTCTCCGTAAGCACACTTTTGAAAATCCTCAATCTCAGAATTATCAAAAATGGCTAGCTTGACCACACTATTTCCTATGTCGATAATAAGATTTCTGCCCATTTTTCTCATTTGTAAATACTTGCCTCCGCTCTTATCAAGATTATTAATTAAATACTAATGCAAGTATCTCGACAAAGATATAGTATTATATTTGTGAGATAAAATTTTACTCTATGATAATACATTCCAAGGCAAAAATAAATTTAGGACTGCAGGTTATTCGTAAGCGAACTGACGGTTTCCATGAGTTGAGGACTGTCTTTTATCCAATAAATCTATGCGATACTATAGAAATCAAGCCTTCGTCTTCTTTTTCATACAAGGACATAGGTCTTCGAATAGATTGCCGAGTGGAGAATAATCTGATTTATAAAGCATATAACATTCTATCTGAAAAGTACACCTTTCCACAAAGCGTCTCGGTTACTATGGACAAACTTATTCCCTTCGGAGCTGGTCTGGGAGGTGGCTCTTCTAATGCGTCCTCAATATTACAAGCTCTTAATGAGATGTTTGAATTAAGACTTTCTAAGCAACAGTTGTATGAATATGCGTCGCAACTGGGAAGTGACTGTCCTTTTTTCATTTTATCCAAAGCATGTATTGCTACAGGAAGAGGCGAGCTGCTTACACCTATTGATTTCAGTCTTTCGGGCTACTACTTAACAATAGTAAAGTCAGAAGACACAGTATCTACTGCGGAGGCCTATGGCGGAATAAGACCTGCCCCTCGCAACACGTCATTGACAGACATTATCAAGCTGCCGATAGAACAGTGGAAAGGAGTGTTGAAAAATGACTTTGAGGAACATATTTTTCAAGCTAAACCTAGAATTGCAGAAGTAAAAGACAAATTATACGAGCTGGGTGCAATATATGCATCCATGTCGGGTAGTGGAGCAGCAGTATATGGAATTTTTAAAACCATGCAGGGTAATATAAGAGACGAATTTCCAAAGTCTTATTTTGTTTGGAGCGGAGAATGCATTTGACTGCTATCGTCCTCAAAATAAGTACAATACCACTGGGCGTCGTCACCTGAAAAACAAGCGACGATATGGGATTTGCCGATAATGGAAAATCTAAGAATAATATTTTTTATAAAAAAAGATAGTTATTGTAATATATATTGGAATGTTTGCGTTATCTTTGCAATAGTAATAAAGGACAAGATGACTTGATAGTATTGGAGTTTTGTTTCACAAGAGGGAGCTTATTCTAAGTTATAGTTTGCAATATGGCATTGTTGAGCTATTAGTTGGAGTTATAGAATATGTAATTGCTTGGGAGCAATAAATTTATTATTTTCGCGTCATCATTCCTTATAGAATTATCTAAAATGAGTCGATTTTTAGCAATAGTACTATTTGTGTCTCTGTCCATGCTCAGTTATGGTCAGCAGAAAAAGATATTCGTTATAGATGGGACTGTTAAAGTAGAAAAGGATGATGCCTTGGGGGTTGTTGTGCGCGTTACAAAAAACGATCAGTTGATAAATCAGAGTAAACTCACCAAAAGAGGTCGTGTCAAGTTTGATTTAGAGCTTAATCAGGAGTATGTATTGGAGTTTGACAAAACTGGCTGCTATGGAAAAAAAATATTAGTCAGTACAGAAGTTCCTGCTTATGTGATAGATAGAGGAGGTGATATAGATGCGATGCTCATCGAAGTAACTTTGTATAAGGAGCAAGAAACGACTTCACGTTTCAACGAGCTGGATAATGCAGTTGGAGCAATTTTCTTTAATCAAGCAACACAGCAGTTTGATAACAAAATCTACCTCACTCCCAACCATATAAAAAATAAGCTTAAGTCTATGATAGCCGAGATAGAAAAAGACAAGAAGCCCAAAGAAGACAATAAGGAATCGGAAGAAGATTTAAACAAGCGGAAAGATTACGAACGCTTCATTGCAGAAGCCGACAAACAGTTTGAGAAGGATGCCTTGGAAGATGCAAAGACAAATTACACCAAAGCACTTAATCTCTATCCGGATGAAAGATACCCTGCACTTCAAATCGAACGAATAAATAAGAGACTCCAAGACCGGCTTAACGAAGCTCAGCGACTTAAAGATATAGAAGAAAGATATAAGGCACAGATTGGTATTGCCGACAATCTATTTAAGCAGGAAGAGTATAATGATGCTAAGACAGCGTACACCGAAGCCCTATCAATAAAACCGGGAGATGAATATGCCATAAATCAAATAAAGGAGTGTGTTCGTTTAGGAAAATTAAAAGAAATCGAAGACAAATACAAAGTAGCAATTGCTCAAGCCGACGGCTATTTTAATGGCGAACAGTATGCCGATGCACAAGCAGCTTATAAGATAGCTTTATCTATAAAACCAGGTTCCGAATATCCTATCGCTCAGTTAAAGAAAATAGAAGAACTGTTAGGCAATCAGGCAGCACAAGAAAAGTTGGAGAAGTTATATGCTCAAGCCATGGAAAATGGAGATATCAGTATGTCTTCAAAGAATTACGAATCCGCACTATCATTCTATAATAAAGCACTGACTTATAAACCTGGCGATGAGGCAGCCACAGCTAAGATAAAAGAAGCTCAAAAAATGCTTGAGTCAGAAGAGTTAAACAAGAGGTACAAAGCCGTATTGGCAGAAGCCGACAACGCCTACAAGAAACAAGAGCTTATTGATGCTCTCAGCAAATACAAAACGGCAAGTAATATGAAACCTGATGAAGAGTATCCTAAAAGTAGAATAGCCGAGATTCAAGGACAATTGGATCAACAAAAGAGTTTCGATGCCTTATTGGCAGAAGCTGCAGAACTATTCGATGCAAAAGAATACTTGCAATCCAAAGACAAATACCTGGCAGTACTCAACATAGACTCAAAACATAAACAGGCTAACGATAGGATAAAGGAAATTGACGAAATACTGGCAGGACAACAACTAGACGAGAAATATAATGAAATACTAAAAGTTGCCGATCAATATTTTGCCTCAGAAAGTTATGAAGATGCTATTGCGAAATATGAAGATGCATTAAAAGTCAAACCTAGAGAGACTTATCCTAAGGTACAGATAAATAAGGCTAAAGCCGCTTTAGACCAATTAGCCAAAGACAAAGATCGCTTACGAATGCAACAAGAGGAACTTGATCGTAGGTATCAAGCACTTATAGCTAGTGCAGACAAAGCATTTGATGAGAAAAATTACAAAGCATCATTGGGAAATTATCAAGAAGCAAATAAACTGAAACCTGAGGAAACTTATCCGATTGAGAGGATTGCTGAAATAGGACGCATTTTAGCAGAAATGAATAATTTGGAGCAGTTGATAAGTGAGGCAGACAGACTATTCTCGGCACAAAGTTATGCAGAAGCAAGGAGTACCTACGAAAAAGTACTTTTAGTCAATCCTACTCATCAACATTCAAAAGATAGGATTGCGCTTATTGATAAAATACTCAATGACAAAGACATAGAAGCTAAATATGCGGAGTTGATATCTCAAGCCGACGGACAATTTAATTCCAAAGAATATCAACAATCAATAGATATCTATAGAAGTGCATTATCTATAAAACCAGATGAGGATTATCCCAAACGACAAATTGAGAAAGCAGAAGCAGCAATGGCTCGCCTATTGTCAGAGAAGGAGAGACAAGAGAAATTTGATAAGCTTATAGCGAGAGGAGATGCACAAGTTACAGGCGAGGATTATGATGAGGCACTAAATAGCTTCCGAGAGGCAAAAAGTATAATTGATAATGATCTTGTCAATGGCAGAATAACAGATGTTCTGAAATTAATGGAGCAGTTAGCCTCAAAACGTGATAACGAGGTAGACGATTCAAGTATCCGAGAATTGGAAGAGCGTATTCATTTACAAGAAAAGTACAATAAACTAATTATAGCTGCCAATAAATATTACAAGTCGAAGCAATATGAGAATGCACTTACCAATTACGAAGCAGCATTGGAGTTAAAACCGGATGAGAAATATCCTAAAGATAAAATTGAAGAAATCAATAGACTTCTTAAGCTGCTAGAGGAACAAAGGGCATTGGCCGCCGCCGCAGACGATGAACCGAAGTATGATTATACTAGGGAAATAAAACCGGAGGATGATGGTTACGAAGAAATGATGGGTTATGCAGCCAAACTCTACAACTCGAATATGTATAAAGCATCATTAAAATACTATGATGCAGCAAATAGAATACGTCCTAATCAGCATGATTGTGTAGCACAAATATCACATGTTGAGTCACTTATTTCAGATACAGAAGCTGATATCTCACAACTAGTCTTGGAAGCTAAACAAGCAATGAATGATAACAACTGGGATGTTGCAATATCAAACTTTACAGCAGCCAAAGAAAAGGATAAAGAGTCTGACAACGATTCGAAGTACGATAATTTAATAGCCTTAGCACAGTCTAAAAAAGTGAGTTCAGACAACAACACAAAGTACGTGGAGAGCCTTGGCGAAGATGTAGATTGTGCAACTCTTATTCTAAAAAGTGATGCAGAACGAGCAAAGGGCAATTATTCTATGGCAAAATATTATCTGACACAAGCAGCCAAGTTGGAACCTAGCAATTTTCAAGTAGCAACAGGTCTTGAGGAATTAGCTAAAGAATCAAAAAATGCAAAAGTTCAGAAAGTAGACAATGCATACACTACTGCCATAAGTCAGGCAGATAAAGCATTTGCCAACAGTCAGTTAGGAATTGCAAAATTTTATTACAATCAAGCTCTCAAGGTCTATGCTGGTGATGCATACGCAAGCGCAAGAATTAAAGAGTTAGAATTGTTGATAGAACAGAATGTAACAGCAGAATTGTAAGAAGAATTAAAGAGTTTCACATCGGTGTTAAATTGCGAAACTCAACGGAATTATATAAAATGAGAACGCTTATTTGGGTACAAGGACAGGCCTCAACGACATTTAGGTGTCAAGAGATTTTTCTCCGGTGGAAGTTTGAATATCTGAAGCACTCAAATCCTGAAATATTGGGGTTTATTTCAATTTCGCCGATGTGTCTTTTTTTGTTGTTGATATAGGTTCGGGATGTACTGTTAAGGTTATTTCGAATTCTCGTTCAATACATTTCTCTATATTAGTACAAATTTCGTGAGTCTTTTCTAAACTAGTATCAGGAGGCAGAGTAATATGGCAGCTCATCTCACGGTGATATCCATATTCATGGAGCAAGAAATGGTGTATACAAAAATCTGTATTGAAATTATTGTCCAGAGCTTGTCTTATTGCTGTTTGAAGTTCTTCGGAAGCAGATTTACCAACAAGGGAAGTAATTTCAGATTTGAATATATCGACAGCTACTTTCAGAATTAGTAAAGAAACAATTAAGCTCAATACAGCATCTATCCACCAAAACATACTATTAAATATCAATCCAATAAGGATAACTAATGACGATAGAGCATCACTCCTATGATGCCAAGCATCGGCAACAAGAATTCCTGAGTTTACCTTCTTACCTTGTTTGAGAGTAATTCTGGCAAGCAACTCCTTGAATACTATGGATATAATAGTTACAATCCATGCCCCAATACTGAAAAAGGTTTTCTCTTTGTTTATAAAAGATTCATAGGCTTGAAATATAAAGTTTATTCCGATATAAAACAATAAAGCCCCAACAACAATAGCTCCCAGATGTTCAATACGTCCGTAGCCAAATGGATGCTTATCATTGCGTGGACGCTTTGACAACCATACCGATATTATCAATATCAATGATGATATAGAGTCACTAAGAGTATGCCAAGCATCTGCTGTGATAGCTAAAGAATTATCCTTATAGCCAACATAGTACTTAAAAACAAAAAGCACCACATTAGTAATCAAAGATAGCATTCCTAATTTTATTCCGACACTAAACCGATTATTTGTTTTTACCATCTCTCAATAATTTCCGCACTTGGCAAAGATAGCATATTCGATTATCTATATTGCCCACTTCTTCTTAAAATGCTATTTTAATAAAGGGGAATTAATGAGAATTTCGCAAATACCAATGCTAAAATAGGTAGTGCTGAAAATCGAAAATTCTCTAAAGGGATAAGACACATTCAAAATATTAAAATCTCAGAGAGTTGAGAAAGAAATAGTAAAAGTAGATAATTTAATAAGCTCCATAAGGTTTTGTGTAAGTAGATTTTTCCCTTCCTCATTCTTTCGAAAGTAATTAAGCTTAATGGATACACAAAAGTTAACAATAAGCAATAGTTACAATACTAGTCGCGAATATTTTATATACAAAACATATACAAATCAAGTGCATACAAATGTATCTGCACGCATGGATAAGTTAAGTACACATTTGTATCACTATCTAAAATACAACTAATTACATCTTCAAGACGCGTGATGTGTTTCAAGAGTTTAATATTATAGTACAAGAGTTGTATCAATAATAAGCAGACCAAAACAACACTGCTAGTTACAATTGTATAGTAGCTATATGCCTTTTCACATTCAGACATGTAGCCTGAATAAACATTTGTACACGGAGTTATCTGACGTTTCCGCCTACTTAACATTATGGTACAGTGCTCTAAGTCAGTGCAATATAGCCTATATCTAAATATCAGCTTAGGGTATAATGTGAAATATAATGAAACTAGAGCCTATTCAAGAGTGTTTGATTGTGTTTATTTCATTAATATATAGCTACATACAAGTATTATATATAGTACATCTTCGCATGACACTTGAAAGTTATTATCTAGTGAATATTCGTTATACAATTAGTAATAATTGCTAGAATATAAGCTATATAGCATGATATATTATAATCTCAATATTGTGTGATATATACATATCAGTGGTTTTATTTTTTCAGGATACATGCTGTCCATTAAGAATTGTATACAACAGACGTGTATAGTTTTGTCCCCTCTTCATTTCATTTATGACACATTTGTAAATCGCTTGGTTGTACATATGTACTCAGTACTCTGCTCGTGTATACATAATAATTGCGTAGAAATATATATTGAAAGTTTTGTTTTTAAAATCAAAATGGTTAGATTTGTAGCTGATAGGACATCGCACAAACGTGCATTAAAAAGAGTGGTAATGAAAGAGAGAATAGCAGCGATATTAGAAGCCAAGGATTTAACATCATCCGAGTTTGCACAGAGTTTGGATATTCAGAGGTCTAATGTATCGCACATACTGACAGGAAGAAATAAACCGAGTTATTCATTTATCGAGAAACTTCTTACAGTTTATCCAGAGATAAATGCAAGCTGGCTCATAACAGGCAATGGCTCCATGTATATTGGAGGTACTGAAACAAAAGAGCAGGCTCTCATAGAGCCAGTAGGTATAGTTGAGAGAATCCTACCAATTCAGAGTGCAAGTATGTCGGAACATAGACAGCCAATATCGCAACCTACTAATATACAACAGAAAAATAAAGCCGATATTCATCAGGGCGAGCACCTCATTCGTAGTTTATCTTCAACATCATCGTCTCCAAAAAGGGAGACATCTGCACATCATTCAGAGGAGAAAGTTGAAAGTACAGCTAGACATACTGGCTCTGGAAGTTATATTGAATCTAAGTTCTATGATGCTGGTAAGTATCAATATTCTACTAATACTCCTGATAATCAAGAAAGTAGTAATATAGAAGAGCCAAAAGATGTCCCCAAAGTAAAAGATATAGAAGAAAAACTCCCTAAAGAAATAGACAAAGTTATAGTGTTTTATAAAGACAAAACCTTTGACATTTATCAAAGCTCTTAGAATTTGATATTTTATTTTTTCTGTACCTTAGTGAGGTTTATGCAAATGTCAGGAGCTTGAGAATTGTGTGTGTTTTTACAAATCAAACATACTAAGTCTTCTGTCCAGCTCCTCAATTTGTATTCTTGTGATGTTAGAAACGCAGGCTCTAATTCCGGAAAACTCGCTTCCGGTTTCTTTCAGAGATATTGCACTAATTCCACATTGAAGAAGTTGCTTCATTAGAGTGTTGTTGTCTAATCCTGTTTTGCTCAATGTGAAATAAAAGCCATCGCCTATTTCTATTTCTAAGTCGTCGGTGTATACCAAATAGAAATCATACTTTTCAAATATAGCTTTTACTTCTTTTGCTCTTTTTGAGTATTCTATGGTATCTCTAATAAAATCTAACTCTCCTGATACAGATTTTTCCAGCATTGCAGCGAGCGCATATTGGGCAGAATGTGAAACTCCGGAAGACAAAGCATATAATATTTTCAGAATTATCACGTCTCCAAGTGTAGAAGTTCCAAATCTTTCTTCCAGTTTGGGCGACTCCATATTATATAAATAGTCGGAAATGATAATCATTCCACATCTCTGTCCAGCATAAGAAAATATCTTAGAGCTAGACAAAAATAATATGTAATTATCTGTGTATTTGGCAACTGTAGCCTGTTTAATATTATTAGTATCTTTATTTTCCCTAGTGTCCATTCCGAAATATGCAAGGTCTTCGAGTACTATGAAGCCAAATTCCTTAGACAGTCGTCCTATTACTTCCAGCTCTTTATCAGTCAGGCACATCCACGATGGGTTGTTGGGATTTGAGTATATGACAGAACTGATGTTTCCTTCCTCCAGATAAGACCTTAACTTATCCTCCAGTTTGTTGCCTCTGTGCTTATAAATATCGAATGCTTTATAATTGAGTCCGAGTACTTTCATTTGTTGTTTCTGTACTGGGAAGCCGGGGTCTAAGAAGAGGGTAGTATCTTGATTTTGCTTTAGATTATTAACAGCAAGGAACGCTGTGTAAGTTGCTTGCATTGAGCCTACTGTGGGGATACAGCCATCTGGTAGTATATCAATATCCATAAACTTTTTCACAAAATTTGAGCACGCCTGCTTAAGTTGTGGGATACCATTTATTAGCGGATATTTTGAAGCTACACCATTTTTGAGAGCATTAATCTCAGCCTCTACGCCAACTTGGCAAGCAGGCAGACCGGGAACACCCATTTCCATACGGATAAACCTTATGCCGGTTTGAGCTTCAAGCATATTCGCAAGTGCCACGATTTGTCTTATAGAAGCATTATCCAAAGACTTTATTCTAAGCTCTTTCAGAGCCTCGTCTATTGTGTTTGAAGGTATTTTTTGAAAAGTTGCCATTTACTGTTGGTGTATTTCTGCGTCGCCGTGCTTATATTCGCCAAGTATGGCTACACTCGAAGCTCCTTTCAGAACTTCATGTATTGCCTTTTCGTAGTCGGTAATATTTTGCCATTCTAAATCGAGATGAAAAAAGTATTCGTTTGGTTTTCCGATAATTGGCACCGATTGTATTTTAGTAAGATTTATCTTATTTTCTGCAAAAACATTCAAAACATTCACTAAAGCACCATGATAATGCCCGACTTCAAGACAGATAGATGCTTTATTTGCATCCTTGTTGAGCATATTCTTTTTTGAGAGTACCCAGAATCTTGTATAGTTTTTCTTGTTGGTTTCAATGCCTTTGGCAATAATGTTCAGTCCGTATATTTCGGCAGACCTTTGATTTCCGATGGCTGCTGTATTTTTCAGATTATTTTCCTTTACCATTTTTGCCGATGCTGCCGTGTCGCTTTTCTCAGTTACCACAGCATTCGGAAGGGTAGTAGCAAGATACTCTTGGCATTGTGCAATAGCTACGGGGTGCGAAAAAACTTCTTTAATATCCGATTTTGTAACACCTTTTACAGCCATCAGGTTCATCTGGATGTGGATATAAACCTCACCTTGCACTCTCAGATGGTATTCTCTGATAAGTCCGTAGTTGCATAATATACTTCCTGCAATGGAGTTCTCGATAGCCATCACGGCATAATCAGCATCGTTGTTATCCACAGCCTCGCAGACTTGCTTGAATGTTCTACACTCCACAATTTTTATGTCTTCTCCAAAATATTTTCGTGTGGCATCTTCGTGAAAAGAGCCTGCAATGCCTTGTATAGCAATTCGTTTCATCTGTTTATTATTTTGCAATAAGCTGTAAGCAATAGGCTTTATGCTGTTTTTAATCACCCGTCTGCTTGCCCAACATCCATTCCTGAGCAAAGGTACACAAAAAATCTTTTTTGTTTTCAATGAATTATTTCCTAAGTTAGCCCTCGGTTTTACTCATTTAATTGAAATGATAGATACAATGTTTAATCGTATAAGGTTTAAAAATGCTATATGCCGTACGCTATAGGCGAACAGCCGATGATAATGTGATGATGGCTCAACTGAGCACTGACCACCGCTGTCATTGCGAGGAGCCTGCTACGTAGCAATCTCTACCGACAATGAACAGATTGCCACGCTGACGCTCGCAATGACGGGAAAATATAGATACTACGATATTACAAAGCTACGATGTGTGCTGTTACAGGCTGAAAGCCTGAATTAGTTCAGCCCATGGCAACGCCATGGGGAAAGATAGACGCCCCCCGCACCGTTCCGAATTGCAGGATGCCAAATGTAATAAATAAAAAGGGTTAGAGTTTTATCGTTTAGATATTAGTTTTTAGTTGTTGGTTTGAAGTTTAGGGACGTAGTCCCGATATCTTCGTAGCAAGTATATGTAAAACAATAATAATAGGGACGATAGCCCTGATATAGATGCAGGTTGATTAAGGTTTAGTCCGTAGGACTTAGAGCTTAATAGAAAAGATGTAGGCGAAAAAAATATAAACATTCCCCGTGGGGATAGATACACTGCCGTGCGTCTCTGAAGGTGTGTCGTTGATACCTGAAAAACCAATGGTATGCACAGTTTTTAAGAACAACTCTTTTGGTTGAATAGTTACGAAACAACCGGAGGTCGCCTAAATTAATATACCGCTGACTACTACTTTGTTACGCACTAACACTTATAATACAAGAATAAAGAATTAATGAATCTTGGTCTTTTTCAGCACAAAAGCGATACGGATTAAATAGCTGATTAGTAGTATAATTGTCAGATAATGTACGTACTGTATGCCAATTGTTGTCAGCAGAATAAACAGAACGATAAATGCTGCATATATTTTAAACAGGTGGCGTGTGAGTTTTGCTTTCTTGCTTCTAATGAGTTGCACAAAAAGCACTATGCATAATGGGTTTAGCCACAGTATGTTAAGATTTATTTTTACGCAAGGATGCAGTGAAAATAAGGCAAGAAATGCAAGCAATAGTCCTCCTAGCGTAAATATTAATAATAGAGTATAGTCTACGAATAGCAAAGCTCGTTTTGAGAATACACTTACTAAAACAATAAGCAGGCAAATTCCGATAAATACTAAGTTGAAAGCAGAGAAAAACGATACTTCCTCAGTTTCTGGGGTTGGTAGTATGGTGTATGTGTTAGAAAATATTGGAGATTTATCGGATGAGTAGTAAGCATTTTGCAGTTCCTTGTCGAGGCAATCGGGCAGGAACATACTTTCTTCACGGCTTGCCGTTCTGTCGGTTTCCACTCCTAGAGGTAGGCTCAGAATATACTGATACATAGGGCTGTTTTCGGTATATTCGTTGATATATTCTCTGAATGATTTTTTGGGGATATCCTCTTTATACTCAATGGCAGAGCGTTCGACAGAGAATATAGCATCTTTTGCCTTGGTTGAGCAATTATTGAAAAAGTAGTTATATAGGTAGCTTCGATTTTCGGGTAGGGCTTCATTTTCGAGGGCATCGAAGAGTTTCTGTTTTTCAATGTGAGAGAGGTTCAGGACGGCTGCTTTTATTCCTCTGTTGTAGTAATTATACACCCTAACAAAGCGTGCAGTAGGTTCTTTTTGCAGCATATAATATGTTTCTCCCAATGCAAATTTCCAATAAAAGTTGTCCCAACCCATCGAGAATACTCCATAGTTGTATGTATAATCTATATTATTTTTTCGGTCTAGCACTCTGATAGCAGTATGTCCAAAAACTGCGTATATTTCGGTACCTGGAGAGCAAGTCATAAGCGAAATTTCTGCATCATTGCTCAATTCCTGCGTTTTTGAAAAAGCATTTAATGAGAAAGATAAGGAAAGGACAATAGCAAGTAGGGGTTTGTATTTACGAAACATAAGTAACATCTTTACATTAAAGTTTGGATTTCAGTTTTCAGATTCTTTACATGTGGTAAAAATACACTTTTTTCATTGCACAAGAAAATTACAATGTTGGTTTATAGTTGTGTGTATCTCAATAATTGTGTACATTGCGATGTTAAATAAAAAATATGACAAGAAAAAAAAGAAAAGTTGCGCCGGAGCATTTCAATAAAAAGAAGTTGAAAGCAGCCGTTATGAAGTTGTTTTTCAAAGAGCCAGGCAGGACATTTAATTATAAGCAGATAGCGGCAGCATTAGGTATAATGGATGCGCAGACCAAGAACTTGGTAACGGTATCGCTTGACGAATTGCAAGAACAAGGAAAGATTGAAGTAATATCGAGAGGTAAGTACAAACTTATAAGTCATGAGGGTTATGCCACAGGGGTAATTGAGGCTGACGAAAACGGGGAGTCTTTTCTTATTCCCGATGGTGGACGAGTAGGGCTAGTCTATATACCTCATAATAAGCTACTAAACACTTTCGAGGGTGACACCGTTAAGGTAAAGCTATTTGCCAAGCGCAGGAAGAAGCATCTTGAGGGAGAGGTTGTTGAAGTTATCAGTAGAGCCAAAAGCAAATTTGTGGGAACTGTCGAGGTAACGAAGAATTTTGCTTTTCTGATTCCGAGTTCACGTGTGAAGTTTGATATTTTTATTCCTAAGGCAGAGCTGAATGGGGCTAGACACGGACAAAAAGCCATTGCCGAGATAACAGACTGGCCGTCGAGGGCAAAAAATCCCTTTGGAACGATAATAGATGTCTTAGGAGATTCGGGCAGCAACAATGCAGAGATGCATGCCATCCTCGCAGAGTATAATTTACCTTATGAGTATCCTCAAAATATTATCAACGAAGCAGAGAAAATTTCAGATGTCATCGACGAAAAAGAAATAAAGAATCGGCGGGACATGCGTTCTGTTCCGACATGCACCATCGACCCTGTCGATGCAAAGGATTTTGATGATGCACTTTCGTTTCAGGTTTTGAAGAATGGCAACTACGAAGTAGGTGTTCATATAGCCGATGTAACTCACTATGTAACACCTGGTTCATTGATTGAAGAAGAGGCAAAGAGTAGGGCTACTTCTGTGTATTTGGTAGACAGAGTTGTGCCGATGCTTCCCGAGCGTTTGTCTAATTTTATCTGCTCTCTTCGACCCAATGAAGACAAGTTGTGCTTTTCGGCAGTGTTTGAGCTGAATGAGAAGGCAGAAATTGTAAAGGAGTGGTTTGGACGCACCGTAATACATTCTAACAGGAGATTTACTTACGAGGAAGCTCAGACTATCATAGAGACTGAGGAAGGGGAGCAGAGCGATGTTATTCTGCCCTTAAATAGACTAGCAGTACAGTTGCGAACGAGACGGATGCAGCACGGAGCATTTAATTTTGAACGTAATGAAGTTCGCTTTAATCTTGATGAAGACGGTAAGCCTCTGTCAGTATATTTCAAAGAACCTAAAGCATCTAATGAGCTGATAGAGGAGTTTATGTTGTTGGCAAACAAGCAGGTGGCAAGATTTATCGGCAAGCCCAAACAACAGGGCGACAAAGCTCGCACCTTTATATATAGGATACACGACAAGCCAGACCCCGAGAAGTTACAGAATTTCAGTACATTTATCAAGAGGTTTGGCTACGAAGTTCCTTTGAATAATTCTACGAATGTATCGAAATCCTTAAACAAGCTTTTGCACGACGTAAAACACAAGGCAGAGCAGAATGTGGTTGAGACTTTGGCGGTTAGGACTATGTCAAAGGCTGAGTATAGCACAAGAAATATCGGACACTATGGTTTGAGTTTTGATTTTTACACTCATTTCACTTCGCCAATCCGCCGCTATCCTGATATGATGGTACATCGGCTTCTTGCATATTATCTTGATGGGGGCAAGTCTGTGAATCAAGCTGAATACGAGGAGCTTTGCAAGCACTCATCGTCTATGGAGGGTTTGGCGGCAAATGCTGAGCGTTCGTCCATTAAGTACAAGCAGGTAGAATTTATGGAAGACAAGATAGGCTCGATTTTCAAAGGAGTAATATCGGGAGTTACGGAGTGGGGCATTTATGTGGAGTTAGAAAATATGTGCGAGGGCATGATACCCATTCGTTCACTCAAGGATGATTTTTATATCTTTGACGAAGAAAATTATTGTTTGGTAGGAAAGCGTACGCATAATATATTTCAGTTGGGTGAAGACTTGACCATAAAGGTGGTGCGAGCAGACCTAGAGAAGAAACAGCTTGATTTTGAGTTAGTGTCGGAATGATGCAAAAATAAGAAATAGCTAAAAAGTTGTAAGAGCTGATGTCCCACAAGGACAACAGCTCTCTTTATATACGCCTGAAACACAAGGTATTATTCACACATTTTGCAATTGTAACAAAAATCCCAAATCTCTACAAAATCGGCATATACCTTTGCCGATGTTAATTACAAGTTGAAGAGAATGCAGAGAACATTATTAGCAATACTAATCATACTTCCGGCTTTTGTCGGAGGGTTGGATGCACAGGTTTTGTCGGAATATAGGACAATTCTTGATGTCAAGACCAATGCACGTCAGTATGACGACAGCGACAAGGTAGTAGAGCTAAAGGGGAAGTTTACCAAGCAGATAGGTCAGGAGATGTTTTCTTTTAGAGATAATACGGGAGTTATTAGGGTTGAAGTTGACGACTCATGGCGACCGATAATTGTGATAGGCAAGCAGGTTTCGATATTAATAACTGTTGACGATGACGAAAATTTAATACCTGAGGCGGAGCTTGAAGCTCTCAACTATTGCGATGATATAGAGCTCAGTAGTATTGCTTACGTCAGAGACAATGCGCCGATATTAGACAGGCATGAAAGGATATTAAAGATACGCGGAAAATTTGTAAAACAGTACAATCATGAGCATTATCTATTTTCTGACGGCAAAGAGGAGATAAGGGTAGAAATAGAGAGCTATCTCACACCTGCCTTGAATACGGAATGTACAATTTTGCTGTCTGTTGATTTCAGCAACGAAAATATTGATGTAGAAGTAAGGAATGTATTATTATAATAAGTAAAATAAAGTTGGATATTTAAATTATTAGTATTATGAAAATTAATTTTTTGAGAGTAAAGTGGGCAGTATTGCCAATGTGTTTAATGGCTTTTGCAGCTTGTAGTGACGATGACGACACAAGCTACAATCAGTCAGGGGCAGGTGACATTGACGGACTTAATGTAGGTTCGACAGTGCAGATTAAAGGAAAAATTGTAGACCATGTACCTGGAACAGTCACTCAGTTCTATCTTGTAGACTCAAACTCTGACACTGTTAGATGTGATGTAAAAAACTATGCAAATAGCGTATCTTATGATGGAAATGAAGTTGTTGTAATGGGAACCGTAAGAGCGTTGAGTACTAGTTCAAATCTAAAAAGTACAGCAAGTGCAAACTATGTAGAGGCTGACAACATAAGTGGTTTAACTACAGGAAGTGCATTGGTTGACACATTTAAGATTGCTGATGTATTAGCAAATCAAGAACTGTGGGAGAGACAAGATAAACGTCTTAGATTAATAGGTGAGATTACTAATGCCCCATATCTCGTAGATGGTGACGATTATATAGCATTAGTTTCAGACTTAGGGACAAGTAATCCGGGTATGATGTATTTAGAGATTGATGATGATTGGATTAATAAAATTAAAAAAGGAGATATAATCACTTTTGCAGCAGAGCTAGAGAAAGACGGGAATAACTACTATTTAGAGCTTGAATACCTAATTGGTGAAAATGGTTTCAACCCTAATGAGGCAGGTAGTACAAACACGGTATCGGCTATTACCAGCAACGGACAAGCATTGGACAATGCAGATGTTACAGTAGAACTTACAGGTACTTTCTCAAATAGAAGAGTAGTGGATAGAGATGATGTGATAATGGATTTCACTGATGCTACAGGTACAATTGCTTGTGAGATTGATGATGACTACGCAGAACCAATAGTAGGAACTACATATAAAATTTGGGCGGAAGTTGATTACTATAAAGGAACTACAACACTAGAGCTAGAGTACTATCAAGCACAATAGCGATATCTCTATATTATTAAACAAAGAGAGGGTGTCCCGTTATATTGCGGGCACCCTTTTCTTTTTATTTTTTGTTGTTTATAATCCAATCGTGTCGAATACCATTTTAGCGATAAAGAGTATAGCCAAAATAATCATGACTAGAGATATTCGGGATATTTTGCCGGTCAACAGTTTTATTGCAACCCAGCTTATTACTCCAAAAATAATACCCTCTGCAATGCTGTAAGCAAAGGACATCATCACGATTGTCAAAAATGCAGGCACAGCCTCCTCAAAATCTCCAAAGTTGATTTTTGCTACACTTTCCATCATCATCAGTCCAACAATCACCAGCACAGGAGCGACGGCAAAAGCCGGAACAGCAAGGAATATCGGTGCAAAAAATAGGGCTATAATAAATAAGGCGGCAACCACCACAGAAGTAAATCCTGTACGACCGCCTGCCACCACACCTGTCGAGCTTTCCACATAGGTAGTCGTAGTTGATGTTCCCAGCAAAGCACCAAAAGTTGTAGCGACAGCATCAGCAAAAAGCACCTTATTAATTCGTGGAAGTTTCCCGTTTTCATCAAGAAACTTACCTTTGGTAGCAACGCCGATAACCGTTCCGATAGTGTCGAACAAATCTACGAAAAGGAAAGCGAACACCACCACAAAGAAGTCTACCGTAAAGATATTATGGAACTCTAGCTTGAAAGCTACTGTGCTAACATCAGGGATTTTAAATAGCTCTGCAAAATTTGGAATTAAAGAGAAATGTCCTATTTCAGGATTAACAGCATACCAGCCTGTCAGTTGTGCAACAATACCGAGCAAATACGTTATGACAATACCGAGCAACAGAGCTCCTTTTACATTTTTAATAAGCAGAATAGCGGTTAGTATAATACCAACAAATGCCAGCAGAGCAGGTGCAGACCCCATATTTCCAAGGGTAACAAATGTTGCATCGCTACTAGCTATCACTCCAGCACCTTTCAGACCTATAAAGGTAATGAACAGTCCTATCCCTGCGGTAACAGCATATTTAATATCTTGAGGAATAGCATTGAATATTGCCTCTCGCACTTTAAACACCGAGAGTATCATGAAGATTATGCCTTCGACAAACACAGCAGTTAGTGCTAGCTGCCACGAATAGCCAAGACCTATCACCACCGAATATGCAAAGAATGCATTGAGTCCCATTCCTGGGGCGAGAGCAAAAGGATACTTGGCAAATAGAGCCATTACGAGCGTACCGATAACGGCAGCGATAACGGTTGCAACGAAGACACCTCCCTTGTCCATGCCTGTACTTCCTAGAATTTGAGGATTAACAGCAAGTATGTATGCCATTGTCATAAAGGTAGTTATACCTGCAATAATTTCAGTTCTGAAATTAGAGCCGCTATTGCTTATCCCGAAGTATTTATCTATAAAAGATTTCATGTGTTTATAATCTGAAAATCCGAATATCTATTTTATTTCAGCACATAACGCAAACCGACTGTGGGATAGGCTTTAAACCCTTTTTCGCCGGTGAAATTATAAGACAGTTCCACCTCTCCGCCTGCCGCAAACTTAGGAGTTATCTGATACCATAGTTGTGGCTCTGACAAGAATACTAATTTACGCTTGTCTTCGGTTTCAAAGTGTCTGCTCCATACGTCGATGAAACCTGTGAATATCAGCTTGTTTTTAAACAGTGTATTAAACCAAGCAGTCGATACCATTGCATCTTTGTTGTCGGAGTCTGACGAAGCTCTGTAGCCTATGTAGGAATCGAGAGTTATATTTTTGCCGATTTTGATAGGGTAGCCGAGTCCTAGTACCCACACACGATTTAGAGGGAATCCCATATTTGCACCTACAGCCTGATTTGCAGAAGAGCTAATCAGGAAACCGTCGTTATACTCGATGTGGAATTTAATGCCGTTGTATCCTTTCTTGGTCAGAGCAATCTCTCTGTGTATTTCGAAGTATGCCAAACTCATAGAGTGTCCCTGCTCGTTGTTGTCGTAGTTAAAATCAACGAAGTAGAAAGTATTACCGAGTTTATCGACGATAAAGTCGGTAAGTGTCGATGTGAAATACTTACGAGGAGACAGGTAATCGTAATGCAGCTCAAGTTTCTGAGCAAAAGACGTTGTAAGACCGATAAGCAGTAAAAGTGATAAAAGAGTAAATTTTCTCATAAAGTTTGATTTAAGATGATTAATATTTCAATTATAAAACTTTGTTTTTTGGAGTTGTTGCAATAAAGTCTTTCAGGTAGTTAGGTTCAAAATAGGCAGTATCGACAAAGTCTTTTTTCTTATACTTTCTCATTGTAGAGCTAAGTAAGTGCTTGGCAGACATCTTATTTAGTTTGTCTATAAATATATATTTGCCGTCTTTGTATAAATCTCTGCATTTCTCCATGCCTGTACCAAACATTGCTATATGATGGTCGGGTAGGAAAGGGGCAAAAGTATTTTCTTCGAGAATTAATGCGTGTATTGGTTTGACGATGTTTAATTTTTCGTCGTAGAAAGTTGTATAGACTTCCATTCTTCGGGCATCAATCATTGGCACAAACACTACTTTGTCGTTCGCATGAAAGAATAGAGCCTTATTCTCAATGATATATTCTGCCATAGCCTCAAGAGTGTTTAGGCAGATAATCGGTACATTGCCGCCATAGGCAAGCCCTTTAGCCAAGGATGCTCCAATGCGAAGACCAGTGTAGGAGCCGGGTCCTTCGCTCAGTGCTATGGCATCGAGGTCTTTCACTGTCAGCCCTGCTTTATGCAGCACTTCATCTACAAACAGAGCCGACAGCGAAGCATGATTTTGCTCATTATCCTCTCTGATATATCTTATATTTCCGTCTGTTGCAATAGCTATTGAACATACTGGAGAGGAGGTCTCTATGATTAGTATATTGCTCATTTACACAATCTTATTGGGAGTTTTTGATTGTATGATCTTATATAATTTGTCGGAACGCCGTATTTTTTCGTCGACAACAATTGAGCAACGTTCTCCTTTGTTAGCTGTCTGTACGGGCTTTAGGTCTACACGTATTTCATTTATGGTCATTTCGATAAGCCCTGTTGTCGTACCTGTTATTATCACCTCGTCGCCTACGGACAGGGTGTCGGCTTCCAGAAGGAACTCCGCAACGCCGATATTTGGGAAGTAGTTAGTTCCTTTGCCGATATATTTCTTTGTAGTTGTTGCCTGCGAGCCATATTCGCTTGCCCATTCGCCTAAGTGCTGACCAAGATAGTAGCCATCCCAAAAGCCGCGATTGAATACTCTTGCCAAGCGTGTGTCCCAATCATCTATTCTCTCCTTAGTGAAGCTGCCGTCAAAAACAGCATCTACGGCCTCGCAGTAGCACGAAACTGCAGTTTTGACGTACTCCGGCGAGCGGGCTCTGCCTTCAATTTTGAGTATTGACACTCCTGCATCAATCAGTTTATTAAGGAAATGAATGGTTTTCAAGTCTTTAGGACTCATAATATACTCGTTGTCAATCTCTAGCTCCTGTCCACTTTCCTTGTCGGTAACGATATAGCTACGTCTACACGTTTGTAGGCAGCTTCCTCTGTTGGCGGAGTGATTTTTCTCGTGTAGGCTGAGATAGCATTTTCCCGACACTGCCATGCACAGCGCACCGTGTACAAACATTTCGATACGCACCAATTCTCCCGATGGACCTTTTATTTGCTCCTCTTGAATTTGCTCATAGATTTTGCGTACCTGAGTGAGGTTCATTTCGCGGGCAAGAACGACTACATCGGCAAAAGCTGCATAGAATTTAAGGCTTTCGATGTTTGTTATGTTCACCTGTGTAGAAATATGAACGTTCAAGTCGATAGAGCGAGCATAATGAATAACTCCAAAGTCGGAAGCTATTGCAGCACTCACACCTGCCTCTTTAGCTGCTCTCAGAATTTTCTTTATCTCGTCAAGCTCTTCGCCGAAAATAACAGTGTTAGCCGTCAGGTATGATTTTACACCGTGCTTATTGCATATTTCTACAATCTTTCGGAGGTCGTCGAGGGTAAAATTCACCGACGAGCGGGCGCGCATATTTAGTTTTTCCACACCGAAGTACACAGATTTTGCACCTGTATTTATGGCAGCCATCAGCGACTCGTAAGAGCCGACTGGTGCCATTATTTCTATATCATTCTTATCTCTGCTTGCAGTAAACTCATTCATTTTTATCGTAGCAATAAATTATCAATGCAAAGATAAAGCAATAGTATTTATTACAACTTTTAGGAAATGTTGTTTACCATAGTAACTATTCAGCCAAAGAATTGTTCTTAAAAACTGTGCATATCATTTGTTTTTCAGACATCAACGACACATCTTCAGAGACGCACTGCAGTGTATCTCTACATCCTCCTGTATTAAAAGGCTGAAAGCCTTGTGTCTGAGCATATCAAGCACTGAAAGTGCGATAGCCATTACTTGGATGCCCGTTTTTTTTTTTTAGATTCTCGGATTTCCAGACTGACAGACCTTTTTAATTATTAATGGTAACATCCCCTATTCATCATCCTGCAATTCGGAACGGTGCGGTGCGGGTTTGGTGGTGTATCTTTCCCACATGGCGTTGCCATGGGCTGAATTAATTATGTCTTGCAGCCATAAACAGCCCACATCGCAGCTTTGTAATATCGTAGTATCTACATTTATCGTCATTGCGAGCGTTAGCGTGGCAATCTGTTCTTTGTTACAGGAGATTGCTTCGTCGCCAGCTCCTCGCAATGACGTTCATTTATTCAGATCTTGTCATCATCCAATTATCACATCAGCAAATCTGTAATAGAAAAATCTCTAAGCTTATTATCCCTTAGGGAATAAATCTCTAAGTTCTACAGACTAAACCCCAAACAATTCAACCTGCATCTATATCAGGGCTAACGCTTCTATTATTATTTCTTTCACATCTCCTTGCTACGAAGATATCGGGACTACGTCCCTAAAAACATTTCGTATTCTATCGTAACATCATAGCATCGTAACATCAATTAAGTATCCAGACCTGTTTCTCTTGACGAGTTAATCAATAATACATCTGCATTAAGGACTTTGTATTTATTGACGGTTTGCTCCAGATTGTTCGTCATGTCTTTATCACTGATGCCCAATATTGCCATTGCACTTTGTCCAGAATACTGTGCGATGGTTTCAATATCATTTTTACCATCGGCTTTTGAAACCAGCTTGATATTTTTCAGAGATATTGCAATACGTCCTTTTTGAACAAAATTCTTCAGGTTTTCGATTTCCTTTATTCCACCGTCGGCAGCGTTATATATTTGGAAGATTCGCAGTTGTGTTTTTTTCCATCTTGGGTGAGACGAGATTATGTATGCCATCATAATCATAAGATTAGCATTGCTTTCGCTGTTTGTATCAAGCCAGATGTCTATATAATTTGGTATTAATTCGTCTTTAGAATGTAGAAATATAGCAATGTCGAGTTCTGCCACCTTAATAAGGTCTAGGTCTTTCACAATACCGTCGAGATTACTTGGCAAGGCATCTATAAGTTCTTTATTTTTAGCAATTTCCAAGAGGAACATGTTATTATTCATTCCTGAGATACCTGTCATCTGAATAACTTGGGCAATTGCAGAAGTATATGAAGGCGCAATCATTGTGTCTATATGTAGGTGATTGTATTTCTTTTTCTGCATCAGCAGCATATTTTTCAGAATCATATCAGCCTCATGCTTAGACTTTTTAGAGAAAATATCATTTATATAGTGAACATACGAACCGAAACCGTATTTATAGGAAATCCAGTCGACTAGCTGCATAGGTTTATTAAGGCTAAAAGTATTGGGCGACATACAAATCACCGATGGTCGCCAATCGTCTTTAGTTCCTGTTTTTCTATGGTGTTGAATTTTCACTTGCAGACGTCTGTTGAGTTGGAAGAATGCAGATTTAAAAAGGTCGGCCATACCTCTTCTATCCTTGTGGTATATGCTCATGGCGTAGTGAACCAGCCAAATAAATATACAAGCAGCAATAGCATACAATGTACTTAATTTAAACATCACCCAGAAGCTGACAAGGAAACCCAATAGCGAGATATACCATGCCGACTTGAAGCGTGGGCGGTAGGAAGGGGCAGAGCCGAAGTGGTTTAGGAATGATATTAGGTTAACAGAGCCGTAGGTAATCAGAAAGAACATTGTAATTACTTGTGCGACGCTGTCGACATCTCCGAGCAGGATAAATATAAAAGCCAGAGAACAAGTAACAATCACGGCATTAATCGGTTCTTTATCCTTCAATCGTTCTTTGGCGATGAAGTTGCTAATTTTGGCACTGCCAATGGACTTATCTCGACCTAGAGCTTGGAGAGTACGAGGGGCAACCATCACCGAACCCAATGCTGACGAAATGGTGGACACGCCTAGTCCTATCAACACGACAATATTCCCACCGATAGCGATTTTACCCATGACCAGCTGATTGTTTAGCAACTCGTCTTGTGGAGCATTAAAATAGAGTTTAAACGTAACTAATATATAGACAATCAAACCTACGAAGGCGGCGAGTGTTGTTCCCCAAGGAATTGCTTTTTCGGGATTTTTCAAATCGCCAGATAGACCGACACCTGCGGTAACCCCCGTAAACGCAGGGAATACGATAGCAAAGACCACAAATATATTGTCGAAAGCCTCAAAATTCACTGGAGGAAGGCTAGTTACACCCCCTTCGCCTTTTCCAAAAAGGAACAAAATAATTGTAATTCCTAATACAACACTGATAGCATACAACACTGACATTCCCATATTCGCTCCCTTTTTAATAGCGATAAACGCCATCAGAAGAAATATGGGAACACTTACTACTTGTCGTGGCAAATCGAGATTATATGTATGAAAAACCCAGTCGAAAAGGGGAGAAAACGCTTCGGTGAATGCAATGACATAGAATGCAACACTAATAGCTTCGGACAAGTATAGCATAATTCCGATGGATGCTCCGATGTTCAGTCCGAAAGAGCGGGAGAGAACGTAGTATATTCCACCGCCTTCAACTCTGCGGTTTGTAGCGATTTCGGAGATTGATAGTGCCGTAGGGACTGTTACCAAGTGTCCTATAAGAATAATTAGCAATGTTCCCCATACACTTACGGTTCCGACGGAATATCCAAAACGTAAAAACAGGATAGCCCCCAGAATAGTACAAATGGCAGTAACAAATACTGCACTCATTCCAAACCCGCCCGATTTATTAGTATTGTTTTTCATTGTTTTTAAAAATTAGCATGCGAATATAGCGAATATTTACACACCAATACTTTGTGCATAAAAAAAATGACATAATATTAATTCAATTGTGATATTCATTGAATTACACGTTTTATAGTTCTCAGACTATGAGTATATTTCATTGTTTCTTCGTTAAAAATACCGTGTTGGTCGAGACTGTCGATTCTCACTCTTCCCGATGCATGAATAATTTTCTGGTCTTCCCACACTATTCCAACATGAGTTATATTGCCATCTTTGTCATCAAAAAAAACAAGGTCTCCAGTTTCTGTTTCATTCACAAAGCCAATTGTCTCACCATCATGCACTTGCTGTGAGGCATCGCGAGGTAGAGATATATTGCACATACGATATACCGATTGTACAAATCCCGAGCAATCTGTCCCGAAGGGCGTTCTTCCGCCCCAGAGGTATGGCGAGTTAAAGAATTTGAGAGCATTTTCTCTTACTTGTTTCTGTATATTCTTTCCTTTGCTAGAGCTTACAAGTCCTTCAAACATATATTTATTTTGTCCGACTAGGGAAAATAGTTTTGTTCGAGCTTTCCAGATAGGTAGAGAGCTTCCTGCGATTACTAATGTTTGCAGTCCATTTTCGAGGTGTACCACTTGAAAAATCTCTTTACTGACAGCAATTTTAGAATTTTCTATTGCCTTATATCTTTGTTTGGTGATATAGTTAATCATTTTCTCGTCAATCCAGCCCTCGTAGTTATCGTGTGCTATTTTTATTTTTATCCATCCGAGGCAACCTTCGGAGGCAATAAAATGTTCGCCAAAAAGGAGTTGTGTTGTCATTTCGCTTTTTTCGAAGGGTTCTTTTCTGACGGGAATGATACTTAATTGAGATATTCCGAATTTCATATATTTGCTTTACTCAGATGATTTTGTATATTTGCTTAAACTTTCCAAATATAGCAATTAATTGTGAACAATTGGCACGAAATGGGTTAATAGTCTTAAATAGAGGCATTAGTGAAGAAAAGAAATAACATAATAATCTCAGCGATAGCGTTTTTTTTTACGGCTATAGCTATTTACTTTGTATTTCCTCATGCTTTTAAAAGCAACTACGAGTATCAGAAAGGTATGCCTTGGCGTAACAAGACACTCATAGCTCCATACGATTTTCCTATATTAAAATCTGAAACAGAATACAATGCCGAGCTTGAGCAAAGTTTGGTCAATTTCTCACCTGTTTTTGTGTTAGACAGCGAAATTAAAGGTATAGTAACAGACTCTATACGCAAAGTGTTGTCGGATTCGGAAGTTGACATAGGAAGCGTAGAAGACATAGAGAGTACAATTGACAACTTTTATAGCTCGGGGGTATATTTAGAGGCATCGCTCCCCAATGATTCTATGAGCAATATCACAGTTATTTATAACCGTGTTGCCAGAGATTTGGAATTAAGGGATTTGAACTCTGTAACTTCCATCTTTGCCTCTATCTCTGCATTATTAGACAAATGCTGTAAGCAAAGTGTTGATTTGGGTAAGATTTCCGGTATCATTATTCCAAATGTTTCATACGATTCTGTTTTGACACGTGAAACTGAGGCTCATCTTGTTGAAAACATATCACGAACAAAAGGTATCATCAACAATGGCGAAAAGATAATAGCAGAGGGAGAGATTGTTACCGGCGAACTAGGCAGGATTATCGAGTCTCTAAAGGTCTACGAAAAAGAGAGCAGGACATTGAGTGACAACAATGCAAAGTATTATAATCTAGGCATTCTGCTCTATGTCATAACGGTACTTTCAGTTCTTTACATCTACTTACTTATGTATAGGCGTGATTATTTGGAAGATCGTAAGACCTTGATTTTCATAACTAGTAGTATTATTTCCATTGTTGCCTTAGCTCGTTTATTGGCATCATTCAATGGGGTGTCTCTCTATATATTCCCTGTAACGATGGTTGGTTTGGTGATGCGAACTTTCTTAGACTCTCGCACTGCGACCACCTCCCTGCTAGTGATACTTTTATTTATATCATTTTATGCTTCAGGCGGTTACGACTTTCTGATTATAAATGTAGTTGCTGGAATGATAGCTATCTACGGATTAAAGTCTCTGTATAAGCGCGCACAGTTATTTCGTGCTTCGATATGGATACTCATATCATATTTGGCAATGTATTTCATATTAGCATTGATAAGAGAGCAAAGCATTACAAACGACACTTTATATGAAGCGAGATATTTTGTTTTCAATACAATACTCTTGATGCTGACGTATATTGTTGTTTATTTGATTGAGAAAGTCTTCGGTTTTGTTTCTGACGTAACTTTATCGGAATTAGTAAACCATAATCATCCCTTGTTGCGTAAGATGGCAGAGGAGTCTCCGGGAACGTTTCAGCACTCAATGCAGGTTGCCAATCTTGCGGAGGCAGTAATAATGAAAATTGGCGGTAATCAGTTTCTTGCTTATGCAGGTGCGCTATTTCATGATGTAGGAAAAATAAAAGACCCACAATACTTTACGGAAAATCAAGTTGCCGGCATCAATCCACACGACGGACTAAGCAACGAAGAAAGTGCAAGGCGCATAATAGAACATGTCAAACGTGGAAAATCTCTTGCCCGTAAATATACACTACCCGAGAAGATAAGTCGCTTTATCGCCACGCACCACGGCACCACAAAAGCGGGTTATTTCTATACAAAACAACAAAACGAAAACGGAGGAGATGTTGACAGTTTCATCTTTACCTACCCTGGACCTTTACCACAAACGAAGGAAGAGGGAGTTATAATGTTGGTAGACTCCATAGAAGCAACATCGCGGAGTTTAAAAGAAAAAAATAGGGATACACTTAAAGAGGCTATTGACTTAATAGTCAAGAGTAAGATAGAGCAGGGGCAGCTAAATTTGTGTGATTTGTCCTTTAACGATATTCACACTCTAAAGGAAGTTGTATTAGAGAAATTGATTAACATCTACCATATTAGGGTTGAATATCCGAAAGAAAATAAATCCGAAAACGAGGCAGTTTTGTAATAACAATAAAAATGGGAAGTTATGAAAAAGCTATTTTTAATAATAATCTGTTTTACGACCTTATTCGTTGTAACCAGAAACAGTTGTGCAGCTCAATATTTTTCGAAGCTAGACGGCACCCCTTGGTCTGTACAAATAAACGCAGGTGCAGCATCCTTTCAAAATTCCGACGACAGTTACTTCCTTCCTGTAGTCGGCAGTGCATCTATCAGATATAGTGTTACAAACAAGTTGGCATTAATTGGAGTTGCAGAGCTTGACATGCTTAGCGACACATTATTAGACGTGACGATGTACTCTGTATCTGTCGGGCCCAGCTTAAACATGGCAAGCATTGTGGATCTTAACGAATTAGGCACTTGGATATGGAATATATCTGGCACTTTTGGTGTTTTTTTAGCTAATTTCAAAGACAGTGGGGCAACAGAAATAACAGACAATGGATTAGTTTTTAACTTCGGGACAGACATCGGCTATTGGGTAACTAAGAGTATAGGAGTCGTAGCATCCATAAAATCCAATATGCTTATGATGGGTTCTCCCCAGTTAATCTCGCAGATAGGGAGAAATCAGCAGGTATTCTCGATAGGTTTTATCTTTGCCATCGGAGGTTCAGATCGTGGACACGTAAATTATAATTATTAATTAGAAAAAGTTTTGAGCAGCGAATTATCGGGTGAGCTAACATTACTCACCATAATATTGGCTTTGGTTGTAGCCGGGCTAGTAACATTTTTATCATATTATAAGAAGCAGGGCGATTTGCCCAAAATACAATACTATGGCTTGATACTTCTTCGTTTCGTCGGAGTATTTTTGCTGGGATTGTTGTTTATCAATCCTATAATAAAGAATACTGGCACTTCGGAACAACGCGCAAAGGTACTAGTAGCTTTCGACAACTCAGAATCAATGCTTTATGCTGAGAAGCAAACAAATTCAGAGGTTCAGCAGGTGGTCGATGCCATCGGTTCGGGCATAAACAGCGACTTCGATGTAGAAATTCTCAGTTTTGGACAAGTCGTGAACGAAAGCAAGGTGTTTCAGGGAAGTGAGGGCAAGTCCGATTACAATCAGCTCATAAGAAGTGTCAACGACGATTATATAGGTCAGAATATCAACTCCTTGATAATGATAGGCGACGGCATTTACACCACAGGCAGCAACCCTGTTTTTCACAACTATCGTTCAACTTTTCCTATATACACTCTCGGATTAGGAGATACTACCGGGGTAATAGATGCCTATATTGGAAAAATCCGACACAATCGCACTACCTACATCGGCAATTCATTTCCTGTACAAATAAATGTTGGAGCCACACTATGCAGAGCAAAGAGCCTAAAAATAAATGTTACAAACACCAAAGGTAATACTGTTTTTTCTGACAATATCACTCCCTCTAACGATAAATATGCGGGAGTACTCAATTTCAACCTGAGCTCTTCTGAAAAAGGCAAGCAAACATATCGAATTAATATAGAAGCAGTCACAGGCGAAAAAAATCTCTCGAACAATAAATCGTCATTCTCTATAGAGGTTGTTGATGAAAAGCGCAAGATATTAGCAGTATCTGCAGGACCATCGCCCGATTTGGGGATGATAAAGCGAGCATTGGAGTCGCAAAACAATTATCAGGTTGATTTTTGTTTGTACAACTCTAAAATTCCCAATATAAAAGATTATGATCTGGTAATAATACATTCTCTGCCAAGTGGAAAGAACAGTAAAAATACTGTATTGGCAGATGCATCGGCAGCCAAAGTGTCTCAATTATACTTTATAGGAGGGCATACAAACATAGCAGGACTGCAAGATGCAGGGTTTAAGTTTGCTCAGATAATAAATACTCCTGAGCAGTTTGAGGCAAAATTTTCCTCATCGTTTTCACTATTTAAATTGGACGAAAAGATTGAGAATTTTATCGACAATGCCCCTCCGGTTGTGGGCAGTTTGTCTTCGTTTGATGTATCTGGCGGAGGCTGGAGTACCTTGGCAACAAGGAAGATAAAAGGAGTGGAGACCGACTATCCATTAATTGCGCTACGTTCTTATGGCGGGATTAAACAGGCATTATTTTTGGCAGAAGGCTTTTGGAAATGGCGAATGAATTCGTATCAAGTATTTGGCACACATGAGAATTTTGATGCGTTTGTACAAAAAATGGTAAACTTCTTGATAGTAGATAAAAACGAAGATAATTTCAATATTTATTATTCGCGTACATATGAGCAAGGCGACAGGGTTCGGCTCACTGGTGAGTTATACAACGATAATTACGAGATAGTAAACGATGCCGATATTTCCATTCGACTGACAGACAGTGCAAAAAACGTCTTTAACTATATGTTTGACAAGACGGGCAACAGATACACTTTAGACTTAGGCAGTCTTCCGGTTGGCGATTATCGTTTTGATGCAAAGGTAAATATAGGCGGACGAGACATACACGAATACGGACATTTTGAAGTACAGAAGTTGGATATTGAGATGATGCAGACAGTAGCAGATTTCGATATGCTAAAACAACTATCGGAGAAAAATGGCGGGTTCTTTGCTACTTCATCTGCTTATAATGAAGTTTTAGATGCTATCAATAAATCAGCATCGCGAGTTAATGTGATAGAACACTCCGTTCTTTCGTCTATATTGGACAAGCTCTGGCTATGCATATTAGTTATAATGATAATAGCCTGCGAATGGTTCTTGCGGAAGTATTGGGGAGTTAGTTGATACTTAAAATTATAAACAGATGAAACGATATTTTTTTTTGATATTATTTTGCATCTCCGTTTTATTTGCGGAGGGACAAAAAGGGGTGGTGCGTTTCGAGCAAATAGTAGACAATACTGTAGAATTAGGGTCAGATATTCAGACACTTGTATTGATGTCTCGGGCAGCAAACGGAGAGTATCAGAATTATGACACTGATACATTGACCAAGTCCTTGGTAAATCACGAATATGCAATGGCTTCCGTACTATTAATTGACAGCAGTAGTATTGACACACTCATAATGTCGATGGCGAGTACTTTATATAATTCGGGACGGTATCAGGTTGTAGTGCCAACAGATATTAATATTCACAGGGATGAAGATTACGATGTAGTTCCACCGCCACTCACCAAAGAGGAAGTTAGGAAATATTGTGCGGACTACGACGCAGACGCATTGGTGGTCTTGGAGCGTTATTTCAATGGTTTCGACTGTCTGACCTCCAGTGATTATTATGAAGGCATAGTGTACGGATATTTTTTAGAGGCTGTTGGATTTTATGGTTATGTGCGAGTTTATGATGCCAAGAATGCAAATATTGTCAGCAATTATGCAGCCTCAGATACACTTGTGTGGCAGGGCACTATTAGAGATAACTTTGTGCAAGTTCCGGATATGAAAGAAGCTATAATATCTACGGCATTTGTTGCAGGCGAGGATTGTGCTAGACTGATTTCTCCGATATGGCAAGAGCAAATCAGGAAATACTATCATATTGTCAGAGGAGCACAATCAAAGGAAGACACACTATTTCAACCAGAAAACTTTGAAGATGCAGAAGCATATTGGATGAGCCTACTTACTGGTGAAACATCGGATAAGAAAAAGAGTAGGGCAGCATATAATCTTGCGGTGCTTTATGAGATGAACGGACATACTACAAAGGCATTATCGTGGGTGGAAAAAGCCATCACACTAAAGTATGATATTATTTATGAGAGATATATAAACCTATTAAAGAAAAGAATAGCCCTAGAAAAGCAACTGGGGCTATTGCAAGATTAAACTTCCGTATTATTTTTTTGTGAGGATGTAAGTCCAATGGCTTCTAGTAGTTGAGGTTGTTCAGCTAAAGCAATACGGGCAACTGCGTAGAAGCGGCTCATCCACTTGTTCATTCTCTCAAAAGTATGATTTTTCTCTCTTGTAGCTTCCTGGCGTTGCTCTGTAATAAGCTGGTGTTCTGCACGGGCAGTTTTCATTTTTTCCAAGACTAAAGATGTATTCTCCAGCTCTTCTCTGTTTGTATTTAGTTCGGCAAGAATATCCTGAATATAAGAATCACCCATTGCTTTAGTGTAGAATTTATCGACAACTAAAATCCACTCGGGATATGTTTGTGGTGTTTTTCCCACAATTCCGAGGTTTACCAGAGTTTCTTGTTCGTCGGCAAACAATATCTTTGCTTTTTTTCGGTGCACTCTGTATATTCCGTCCATTTCTGCTTTCAAAGCAGAGAATACCTTATGAGCTTCTTTCTTTTTCTCGTTAATTGCTAGGATGTTTTTATGTGTCGCCATAGTTTTTTGCAATAAGGCACGCCCCTCAATCACCTTATTGTTCCCATAGCCGATATTTGACATTGCCAGATACACATCGTGCTGTGATAATATATTCGTCAATGCTTGTTCGTACTGTTCTAAGTACTCTTGTTCTTTTTTTGTAAACTTTGTTGCCATTGCCTTAGTTTAAAATTCCGATTACTATATATATTTCTTGACGCGTAAATGTACATACTTTTTGTCATATATCAATAAACAACACTTAGAAATACAACTTCTGGGAAGGTAATTAACAAACTAATGAACTGAAATTATATCACTTACATTAGATATAAGAAACTTATGAACACAATGTCGCTCCTTAGCCCAACTTTTTGCATGCCGTCTTAATCCGACTTGCAGTTTCCTCTGTTCCGATAGTAGCAATGATATCGAACAAGTCGGGTCCTGCATTACTACCAACCAATGCTATGCGCATGGGGTTCATAACAGCTCCGTAGTTCCACTCGTTTGCATCCATAAAACCAGAAAAGACATTCTTTATATCGTCGGCACTTTTTCCTGCCTGCCCAGCTATAACCTCGCTAGCAATTACTTGCAATCTAGCCGCAGTATCTTCTTTCCACCTTTTTGCCACTGTTTTCTCGTCGTAGGAATCCGGAGCTAAGTAGAAAAAATGTGCTTGTTCCCAGAAATCGGGTAGGAGAGTAATCCTGTCTTTCACAAGGCTGAGCACCTTGTCGGTATAAGCATCATTAGTACTCAGTCCTTTTTCTGAAAGAATATTATTAACCAAAGGAATTAGTTTTACATTATCAGAATTATAAATATACTGATGATTAAACCATTTTGCTTTATCAGGAGAGAATTTTGCTCCTGCTTTACTGACATTTTTCAAGGAGAAGACCTCACATAGCTTATTGAGGCTAAAAATTTCTTGTTCGGTGCCGGGATTCCAGCCTAATAGGGCAAGCATATTCACCACGGCTTCAGGCAGATAGCCGTCTTCTTTAAATCCTGCCGACACTACGCCATCTTTTTCCCATTTGAGGGGAAAAACGGGAAAGCCCATTTTCTCGCCGTCTCTTTTGCTTAATTTTCCTTTTCCTACGGGTTTTAATATCAGAGGGAGGTGAGCAAATTCTGGTTTATTTTCAATCCAGCCAAGGCTTTCGTACAGCAATACATGCAAGGGGAGCGAGGATAGCCATTCTTCACCACGAATAACGTGTGAAATTTTCATCGTGTAGTCGTCCACCACATTTGCAAGGTGGTAAGTCGGCATACCGCCTGTTTTAAGCAATACTTTATCGTCGAGCAAGGAGCAATCGAACTCCACTTCGTCTCTGATGATGTCGGTAGTTTTCAGCTTTCTGTCGCTAGGCATCTTAAATCTAATAACATAAGGAGCATTACTGTCTAACAACTTCTGAGTCTCTTCCTTTGATAGAGAGAGAGAGTTTTTTAGCTCTCCTCGTGTTTCATGGTTGTAGATAAAGTTTTCGCCTTTTGCTTCTGCCTTGTCTCTAACGATTTTCAGTTCCTCTGCGTCGTCGAAAGCATAGTAAGCATTGCCTGAGTCTATGAGTTTTTTGGCATATTGAGCATAGTGAGTCTTTCTTTCACTCTGGCGGTAAGGACCATATTCTCCGCCAAAGTCTTGTCCTTCATCGGGAGTTATTCCCAACCATTTTAGGGAGTTTATTATGTATTTCTCAGCACCTTCCACATATCGTTCTTCGTCGGTGTCTTCGATTCTCAGAATGAATGTACCATTATGTTTCTTTGCAAACAGATAGTTGAATAGTGCCGTGCGAACACCTCCAATGTGAAGTGGTCCTGTTGGGCTAGGGGCAAATCTCACCCTTACTAAACTCTTAGTCATTTTTTGTGATTTTGTTATTATGCTATAAGCCGTACGCCTTATGCAATACGCTCAACATCCGATGATAATGTGATAATGGAACATCTAAACGCCTAAACAAATAAACGCTGTTAGTCTAAAAATCCATCATCCGAGAATCCGAAAATCTGTATCAGGAATATCCGTATCCTTTTATAATTCCTCGTTTTGACTCTCTCACGAATAAGAGAATATCATCTCTTTCGATGGTAGCCGACATTTCTGATTCGATAAAATCGCAGGCTTGAGTAGTGTTCATGCCTCTTTGGAAAATGTATCGGTATATATCTTGTATCTCACGGATTTTGTCTGTAGTAAACTGACGGCGTCTTAGTCCGATGGAGTTTACGCCTACATATGAAAGGGGTAGTCTTGCAGCTTTAATAAAAGGGGGGACATCTTTTCCAACCAACGAGCCTCCAGAAATAAATGCATGCGCACCAATTTGGACAAATTGATGAATAGCAGTCATGCCACTTACAATAGCCCAGTCGTCAACAATAACCTCGCCCGCCATCTGACAGGAGTTGCCTATTATTACTTGGTCTCCGATATAGCAATCGTGAGCAACGTGTGCATATGCCATAATCAGGCAGTTGCTGCCCACATGGGTTTTTCCTTTTGATGCCGTACCTCTATTGACGGTCACGCACTCTCTGATTGTAGTGTTATCTCCGATTATAGCAGTAGTGTATTCGCCTTTAAACTTCAAATCTTGGGGTACAGCACCAATTACTGCACCGGGAAAGATTTTACAGTTCTTACCGATTCTTGTTCCGGGAAGTATCGTTACGTTTGAACCTATTTGTGTTCCTTCGCCTATAACAACATCCTTATTTATGGTTACGAAAGGTTCGATAACCACATTGTCAGCAACTTTGGCTTCAGGGTGAACATACGAAAATGGTTGATTCATATTTACTTATTTTGTGTTTTTATTATTTGAGCCATAAACTCTCCTTCTGCAACCAAGGTGTCTCCGACAAAACACTGCCCCTTCATATACGCCATTCCTCTAGTCATAGGGCTGGTCAGAATAAGTTTCATCACTACGGTATCGCCAGGCACTACTTTTTTTCTAAATTTTATATTATCAATTTTGGCAAAGTAGGTTGAAAATTCACCTTCACCCATGCCTCCAATCATCAGTACACCTCCGGTCTGTGCCATTGCTTCTACCAGCAACACTCCGGGCATAATTGGTTCTTCGGGGAAATGACCTTGAAAGAAATTTTCGTTTGAAGTAACATTTTTCACCCCCACAATCGAAGTTTCGCTTTTATATACGATTTTGTCAACAAGCAGGAAAGGGTAGCGGTGTGGAAGTAATTTTTTAATTTGGTTGACATCCATCAATGGTTCGGCATTCAGGTCGATATCGGGGGCTGCATTTCTTTTTCTGCGTATTTCTTTTTTCAGAAGTTTTGCAAATTCGGTATTGGGTTGATGTCCGGGCTTGGTTGCAATAATTCGTCCTTTTATTCTTTTCCCGCATAGAGCGAGGTCGCCAAGCATATCTAGCAGTTTATGACGAGCGCATTCGTTAGGGTATTTCAGTTCCACGTTGTTCAATATACCGTCGGCTTTCACCTCCACTTTGTCGTGATTAAAAATTGCAGCAAGTCTGTCAAACTCTTCTTGCGTATGTTCTTTATCAACGATTACGATAGCATTGTCGAGCTGTCCTCCTTTTATCAAATCGTTGTTAAGGAGCATTTCCAGTTCGCTAAGGAACACAAAAGTACGGCATTCAGAAATTCTTTCTTTAAATTGCGACATTGAGTCTAAGGCAGCAAACTGATTTTTCAGAACCGCATTGTAAGTCACATGCACGTCAAGGCTATATTCTCTATCGGGAAGTGCAATTATCTGAGTACCGCGAGCTGCATCTTCATATACTATTTTCTCTTTTATTACTAGGTATTCTCTTTCGGCAGTTTGCTCGTCAATTCCTGCTTTTTCGATAGCTTCTACAAAATATTTTGCACTACCGTCCAGAATTGGCACTTCTTCTCCGTCCAGTTCTATCAGGGCATTGTCGATATCCATTCCCACCAAGGCAGCAAGGATATGTTCGATGGTAGAAATTGAGAAACCGTCTTTTTCCAATATTGTTCCCCGTTCGGTCTGTACAACAAGGTTCGCATCGGCATCAATAGTTATAGGTTCTTTTGCGTCTACACGTACAAATTTAAAACCATGGTCAACAGATGCAGGTTTAACTGTCATTGTAACATCTTGTCCTGTATGCAATCCCTTTCCCTTCAACGAGAAAGAGTTAGAAAGTGTTTTTTGATATTCCATTACTCCTTCTTTTATTTATTTTGTCTTTTTAGTTCGTTTACATCCTTGAGAAGTTTATCCAGATTACGCTGAATAACAAAGATTTTCCGTGCTTTTGATGCCTCCATAGCAGGCGAGCCGAAGTATGCTTTTCCACCCTCTAAGTTGTTTGTTATGCCCGATTGGGCAGCCAACATTGTGTTGTCGCCAATAGAGATATGTCCTGCAACTCCCACTTGCCCTCCAACCATACACTGTTTACCGATTTTGGTACTTCCTGCAAATCCCACTTGTGCTGCCATAACCGTATTTTCGCCAACTTCACAGTTGTGTGCTATCTGTATAAGATTGTCGAGTTTAGCTCCTTTTCGTATTATTGTAGAGCCGAAAGTGGCACAGTCGATAGTTGTGTTAGCACCTATTTCTACATAATCTTCGATAATAACGTTGCCGATTTGAGGGATTTTCTTATATTCTCCCGATATGTTGTTCGGAGCAAATCCAAAACCGTCAGAGCCTATTACTGCGCCTGCCTGTATGGTTACGTTGTTTCCGATGTGGGCATTTGAATATATTTTTACACCGGGATATATGTAGCAATTTTTCCCGATAGTTACGTTTCTTCCGATAAAGACTTGTGGATAAATCTTTGTTCCGCCGTCAATTGTCGTATTCTTGTCGATGTATGCAAATGCACCAACATATACATCGTCGTCTAATTTAGCATCTTTGCTGATATAGCTTGGTTGTTCTATGCCGCTTCGCGGGGTTTGGCTATCCACCACCATTTGCAGTAGAGCAGCAACAGCCTGATAGGCATCATCAACTTTTACGAGTGTAGTTTTGACATTCTGCTCCAACTCAAAATCCTTATTTATTAGGACTATACTAGCCTCTGTGTTATATAGATGTTGGGAATACTTCGGATTAGACAGAAACGCTAAAGTCCCCTTCTTTCCCTCTTCAATTTTAGATATATTGTCCACCTTTACGTCGGCGTTTCCGACAACTTCACCTTGAAGAAAATCCGCTATCTGTTGAGCTGTAAACTCCATGTCAAAATATATTTATAAATTCCTGCAAATATACAATCAATTTTCTATTTGTCAATCTTAGGATAGCATATAAAATATTTTTCGACCATTGTGTGCAATCCCGAGATACTAATATCCGACAATTCCTCAATACTCCTAATACCGTCCTTCTTGCTAAGAATACTGATATTATCGTGTCCTTTATGGTATGCCATATTTGAAATGCTACTACTTACAACAAGATAATCGGCAACATAGTTGCACTCTGAGAATGTATTGTTAACCCTCTCTCTTACAGTCTGTATATATGACTTATCTATATTCTCGTTGGCAATTTCAATTTTGAATAATACCCTATTGTGTAAACCCTCAGACAGGGTTGATAAAATCACATCCTCATCGTCCGACCAATATTTTAGACATAATTGAATATCACAATCGTCGATATTGAGAAAATATTCGAGAAGTTTTTGGTCTGATATAATTTTATCGAGGGTGATATCATCTTTGAGAAATACTGCAAAGGAGGGAGTTGTAAAAACCGCCTTCCCATTTCTTAATAACTCCCTCGCTCTCTGCAAGGCTTTAATCAGCATCATCTCGGCAGACAGTACGGTTTTGTGCAGATAAACCTGCCAATACATCAGTCGTCTAGCTATCAGGAACTTTTCAACGGAATATATACCTTTCTCCTCCACCACGAGCATGTCATTTCTAACATCGAGCATCTTAATAATACGGTCTGCTCCTACAACCCCCTCGCTCACACCGGTATAGAATGTATCTCTAGTAAGATAATCCAACCTGTCCATGTCTAGCTGACTAGATACTAGCTGATGCAGAAACTTCTTGTGATATTCATTTTCAAAAATACTTATCGCTGTTGTCAGCTGACCATCAAACTCTATATTCAGATTTTTCATTACTTCTAATGACAGAGTTTCATGCGACACTCCAAAAGCAATACTGTTTTCGAGGACATGAGAAAACGGACCATGCCCAATGTCGTGCAGAAGGATAGCAATAAGTGTCCCCTGAGCCTCTTCGTCTGTAATTTCAACACCTTTTTGTCTTAATGTGTCAAGAGCCAAGCGTGTAAGATGAAAAGCTCCCAAGGCATGGTCAAAACGAGTGTGCGATGCACCGGGGAAAACGATATTTGTAAGTCCCAACTGCTTTATTCTCCTCAATCGTTGGAAATGTCTGTGTTCTATCAGTTTGAAAAAGATTGGGTCGTCAATATTAATAAAACCGTGAACGGGGTCATTTATAATCTTTCTTTTCGTCATAAAACGACTATTTATGCCAATCTGAATACATTTTGTAGGAATTTGCAATTCTCAAAATCTCACCTTCCAATAACTCTGGACTAATATCTTTAATCTTCCTCGCAGGCGAACCTGCATATACCGAGCCTGACTCCACCACCGTACCTTTAGTCACTATCGCACCAGCGGCAATAATGGAATTGGACTCCACCACAGCATCATCAAGTACAACTGCATTCATTCCCACCAACACATTATCTTTTATAGTGCAGCCATGCACAATCGCACCATGAGCTATCGACACGTTATTCCCTATATTCGTTGGCGATTTCTTGTAGGTAGCATGAATAACTGCATTATCCTGCACATTCACCTGATTTCCCATTTTAATATAATGTACATCGCCTCTGATAACAGCTCCATACCATATGCTGCATCTGTCGCCCATCACCACATCACCCACAATAGTTGCATTCTCGGCAAGAAAACAATCATCGCCAAACATCGGTTCTTTATCGTTTATTTTCCTAATAAGTGCCATAATATTATTGTTAATAATGCAAAGGTAGCGAAATAAATACTAGATGACATTTAATGTTGCAAAGCCTTGAATTATTATTTATTTTTGTACACTAATCAATATAAATTGAAGACGTAATGAAGACTATTAGAATTATACTATTAAAAGGTGTCATACTGTGCACTTTATTGTCGTGTAGCAAAAGTAGTCGCACCACAAATGACAAGACACAGCGTCCAAACATATTGTTTATCATGTCTGACGACCATGCCTATCAGGCTATCAGTGCCTACTCCGACAAGCTGACACAAACGCCTAACATAGACAGGATTGCAAACGAGGGTATGCTGTTCACCAATGCCTGTGTTACAAACTCCATCTGCGCTCCCTCAAGAGCTGTGATTCTGACGGGGAAGCATAGCCACATGAACGGCAAGATAGATAACAACTTTCCTTTTGACACTAGTAATGTAACTTTCCCTCAGATAATGCACGACAATGGTTATCAGACAGCGATGTTTGGCAAGCTTCATTTTGGCAATAATCCTAAAGGCTTCGACGAGTTTAAGATACTTCCGGGACAAGGGCGATATTATAATCCTGATTTCATAACCAAAAAAGAGGGTAAAAAGAGGTATCCCGGCTATGTTACGGATATTATAACAGACATGACCCTTGATTGGTTGAAGACCGAAAGAGACGACAGCAAACCATTTATGCTGATGTACTTACACAAAGCCCCTCATAGGGAGTGGCTTCCTGCTCCCCGCCATCATAAGGAGTTCGTAAAGAAGACATTTCCCGAACCCTCAACTCTCTATGATGACTACAA
>JBKEAJ010000081.1:0-4400 GCA_047972135.1 Bacteroidales bacterium
TATAGCTACAAGTTTTACTTTATCGGGAAGTTCTTTCAATATTTGCTTTATATTATTGGAAATACTCATCGCTTCTTTTTTCTGCAAAGATAGGACGAAGCACGCAGTCTATCCAATTTTAAGAAACAAGATTTACCGATGACTGTGTTATTCTCAATAATTAGACTATATTTGCAGAGCAGAAAAATAAGAAATAAACAGATGAAACGAGCCACGAGAAAAAGTCTAACAGAAGTATGATTATACTGGCGAGATAGGTGTGGCAAATAAAAAACAAAACATAAACACATGAAACAATTATCAGTAATCTTAAACGTAGTTCTACTTATAGCGGTAGTCTGGTTATTCATTGCGGTTTACGGCAACAAAGGGAGCGGCACAACTAACTCAGACACAACGCCTTCGGCTTCACAAGACGAATTTGATTTTAACATTGCCTACCTCAGAGCTGATTCGCTTGTGTTGAACCTGCAAATGGCTGAGGATTTGCACGACGATTTTACCAAAGAGCAACAAAAACTTACTCAGCAATACAGCTCAAAGCGTGCATCTGTAGAAAAAGACATGAATGCGTTTCAAGAAAAGGTGCAAAGGGGTGGATTTCTAACAGAAGCAAGTGCTATAAGAGAAAGGGATAAACTTGCAGCAAGAGCAGAGAAATTGCAAAGAGAGGAGCTAGAAATGTCATCGAAACTTCAAGAAATACAACTCAACAATACAAAAACTGTTCGAGACACACTAATCAGTTATCTTGAAAAATTCAATGCCAACAAGAAATACAGCTACATCATCACAGGCGAGAGTGTGTTGATAGGCAAGGACGGATGCGACATCACTCAGGAAGTTCTTAATGCACTGAACGAGAAATATTCGGCAGAAAACGGAAGTGCCAACACACCAAAATAGGAACTACAACAAAAAATATTTACAGCAGGTGTCAAAGAGATTTGATGCCTGTTTTTGTATATGGACAAGCTCGCACGAAAATATTTTGAAAGAATTGGTATTGCTAACGAAAGTAATGACTTCGGACTTTTAAACGACAAGGACATATTTGTGGTGATACCCTGCTACAACGAAGCCGACATAGACAAAACCGTATCGTCAATAAGAAAGTCGCAAGAGGCGTGCAAGATTAAAGTGCAGCTTGTGGTGGTGGTAAACTCGCATATTGATACGCCCAAACGCATACTTGAGCAGAACGAAAAGACAATCAGGTACTTAAACACAATAGAAAGAAGTGCAAATTTTGCCTGCCATACGATTAGTCTTTCAATCGAAAACAAGAAAGAGGCAGGAGCAGGACTAGCAAGGAAAGTCGGCATGGACAGCGTTGCACATCAAGCATCAAAGCAGGATAGAGAAGTGATTATCTGTTCATTAGATGCCGATTGTCTTGTGTCGGAAAATTATTTTGGAGAGATTAAAAATAGCTTTTTAAACAAGAGGTGCTTAGCAAGCACTATTTATTTTGAGCATCGTTTTGAGGAAATTGCAGACGATGAGCAACGAAAGGGAGCAATAATTTATGAACTTTTTATGCGCTATTACTTTCATGCCTCAAAGTATTACGGACTTCCCCACCCGATGTACACCGTAGGCTCGTGTTTTGCTGTAACATCGTCGGCATATATCAAAGTGGGCGGTATGAACAAGCGCATTGCCGGCGAGGATTTTTATTTTCTGCACTCCCAGACAACATTGGGAAAGGTCGGCAATATAAACAGAGCTACGGTCTACCCATCTGCAAGAATTTCTGACAGAGTACTATTTGGCACAGGTGTAAGCATAGGCAACTGGACACAAGGCGACAGGTCAATTATGGAAACCTACCCTTTGGCAGCTTTTGAGGAGCTTGGCAAATTTTGGAGTATTATCGAGAAGCTGTACTCCAAACCACTACATGAAATTGAGCATATTCTCTCTTCGCACTCTCCTGCGGTATTGTCGTTTATGAAAAAAAATAATAAAGATTTATCAAAACTCCTAAGTATTGGCAAAAGCTGTACAAGCCCCAAAACCTTTGCGCAGCGAGTGCCGACATTCTTTACAGCCTTAGACCAACAACGCTTTCTGCGCAGCTACAAAGATAGGAATCCGTCTAAAGACTTAATCACCGAAGCGACGTATATATTTGAGCTGATGGGCATTACAAGTAATACTAAGCCTGTCGACATTTTAACTCAATATAGAGGACTAGACAGACAAATTTAGTTAGCTGATATTGTATATTTGTAGAATTACATTACCTTTGAAAATAAAAAACTTAGAGATGAGAAAACTATTATCGTTCTTAGCCGCAGCAACATTTGTTTTGCTGTTCAGTTCATGTGGCTACAACAAAATGACAGAATTAAAAGAAGGAGTAAATGGCAGTTGGGCGCAGGTAGAGAACGTATATCAACGTCGTGCCGACCTTATACCCAATTTGGTAAACACCGTGAAAGGCTATGCTGCTCATGAGCAAGAGACACTGACAGGCGTTGTCGAGGCACGCTCCAAAGCAACAAGCACCACCATTGATGCTAACAATTTAAGTCCTGAATCACTGCAACAATTCCAACAAGCACAAGACGGGCTAAGCTCTGCTCTATCACGACTAATGGTTGTAGTGGAGAAATATCCCGATTTAAAAGCAAATCAGAATTTTTCTGACCTGCAAGCACAATTGGAAGGAACAGAGAACAGAATTACCGTTGAGCGCAAGAATTTTAACGATGCCACGAGGGTGTACAACACCTACATTAAGAAATTTCCCCGAGTAATCTATGCAGGTTGGTTTTCTTTTAAAGAGCTACCATATTTCAAGGCTGCCGAAGGAAGTGATAAAGCCCCTGAGGTACAATTCTAGCAAGACAGCAATCATGGGCAAATCCCTATTCACGGAAAACGAACAACAACAGATAGTTGAGGCAATAAAACTTGCAGAGCAGAACACATCGGGTGAGATAAGAGTCCACATCGAGAAGCGATGCAAAGGGGATGCACTGCAAGAAGCGGTAAAAAATTTTGGCAGATTGAAGATGCACAAAACAGAGCTAAGAAATGGAGTCCTGTTTTATTTTGCATACGAAGACAAGAAGTTTGCCATCTACGGCGATGAAGGCATAAACAGGAAGGTTGCCGATAATTTCTGGGACAGCATCAAGGAAGAAATGCAAGTCAGTTTCAAAAATGGCAATTTTCTTGAAGGTATCTGTCAAGGCATAGAAGCCGCTGGCAGACAGCTAAAATCCCACTTTCCTTACAATGATGACGACAAAAACGAACTTAGCGACGAAATCTCTTTCGGCTAACTACTAACAAGACAAGCAAATGGCAAGTATTAAGCACCTATTATCCACCACCCTGCTACTGATATTCAGTTTGAGTATTTCGGCTCAGGACATACCACAACGCCCGAAAGTAGACAAGCTGGTGAATGATTTTGCCGAAATACTAAGTCCTCAGCAAGAACAGAGTTTAGAGTATTACCTTGTCAGGTTTTCAGATAGCACTAGCAATCAGATTGCCGTTGTTACCACCAATGATTTTGGCGGAACAGACATTGCCGACTATGCGCAGAAGCTGGGACAGAGCTGGGGTGTGGGACAAAAGGATAAGAACAACGGCATTGTGGTAGTAGTGAAACCAAAGCGTGGAAATGCAAGGGGCGAAGCTTTTATTTCGGTAGGCTACGGACTTGAAGGTGCAGTTCCCGATGCCTTGGCAAATAGGATTGTAGACAACGAGATGATACCCCGTTTTAAACAGAACGACTATTACGGAGGGCTATATCGAGGAGTGAATCTGTTAATTGGTTTATGCAAAGGCGAATACACTGCCGACAATGTTGCAGCAGCAGACGATAGTGCATTCATGCGTTATCTCAAAATTTTTTTCGTAATCGGAATAATCATATTAATTGTAGCTCCTCGTGCAAGTCCGGGAGGTATATTAATTAGTAGCGGAGGTTTTCGAGGCGGCAGATTTGGAGGAGGCTTCGGAGGAGGTAGTTTCGGCGGAGGTTCGTCTGGCGGATTTGGAGGCTTCGGAGGTGGCAGTTTTGGTGGTGGTGGAGCAGGCGGAAGCTGGTAGTTTTTTTCAGTGGAAAAATTGTTATCTTGACGGAATTTGTCTAAATTGCGTCAGTTAATTGACGCAATTATGAAGATTTTAGTTAGAGACCTGACGGAAAATATTATCAATAAGCTACAAGCCAATAAGGTTTTGGTGGTTCTTGGAGCGCGCAGGGTGGGAAAAACCATACTTATAAGGGAGATATTAAACAGACTTAATGAGCCTGCACTCACACTAAACGGAGAAGACATCAACGTACATGACCGACTAGCCACTCGGAGCATTGAGAATTACAAACAACTTTTAGGGTCTTACAGACTGCTTTTTATTGATGAGGCGCA
>JBKEAJ010000082.1:0-15439 GCA_047972135.1 Bacteroidales bacterium
ATTACCAAAAGAATATCAAAAGGATGAAATACAAAACCTTTTTGGATAATGGGCTACTCATTGGCTCAGGAGCTATTGAGTCTGCACATAGAGACATATTGCAACAAAGACTCAAACTGTCTGGACAACGTTGGACAAAAAAAGGATTGCAGCAAATTGCTAATTTAAGGATATACTATAGAAAAGATAAGTTCAAGAAACAGTGGCGATTACCAAATTCGGTAGCCTAAAGGGAAATTTGTCGTGCACCCCTAAATTTTGGGGACTATTATAGGATAAAAAAATCGTACTTTTGTACAAACAAAAATAACAATGGTTGTTATCTAAAAATGAAACTAATAGAGTGCATTCCGAATTTCAGCGAGGGTCGGGATACTGCTATCATAGAGCGCATTGCCGATAGTATTAAGTCTGTTGATGGAGTAAATCTTCTGCATACTGATATAGGTTATGATGCCAACCGTAGTGTAATGACCTTTGTTGGCAGTCCCGACGGCGTTGTCGAAGCTGCTTTTAGAGCCATACAATGTGCTGGAGAGCTTATAGATATGCGCAAGCAAAAGGGGGAACATCCACGCATTGGGGCTACGGATGTTTGTCCTCTAGTTCCAATCTCGGAGGTGAACATGGAGGAAGTAGTAGAATTATCAGTCATTCTTGCAGAAAGGGTTTACAATGAGCTTAGTATTCCTGTATTTCTATATGAAAAATCGGCAAATAATGAAAGTCGTCGTAAGTTGGAACACATTAGAAAGGGGGAATACGAGGGGCTGGCAGGGCGCATGGAGAACGATGGTTACAAAGCTGACTATGGTACAAATAAGTTCAACTACACAACAGGTTGTACAGTAATTGGGGCAAGAGATTTCTTGATAGCCTTCAACGTAAACCTCAGCACAAAATCGACAGCAATAGCCAAAGAGATAGCGTGCAGGATAAGAGAAAGTGGCAGCACCTCTCTATCTGCTGAGAAACTGCTAAGATTGAAAGGACTGAAAGCCATTGCTTGGTATATTGAAGAATACAAATGTTTGCAAGTGTCAACAAATATCACCGATACTTCGGTACTCACGCTTTTCGATGTTTACGAAAGTATCAGAATATTGGCAAAAGAATATGAAACCGATGTAAGTGGCTCTGAATTAATAGGTTTACTTCCTCTAAAAGTTATATTGGACAGTGGCAAGAAATACGCAGAAAAAGAACAAGTTACAGCAACAAGTACCGAACAGCTAATATCATTGGCAATACAAAAACTTGGTTTAAACTCGGTAGTTCCTTTCAATCCGCAGGAGCGTATTCTTGATTTGCTATGCTCTTCATTATCAATTAGAACTCCGAAATAAAATGGAATTTTATACTTTCAAATTCTTTCTGAGTCATATCGAGAATAAAAGATGAATCGGCAAGGAACACGTCGCGACCTTCTTTATCGTGTGCCATCTTCTGATACTTTCGTTTTTTGAACTCCGCCAATACTTTAGTATCCTCACATTCTATCCAGCACGCTTTGTATAGAGATATTGCTTCCCACCTACATTTTGCACCATACTCGTGCAATAGGCGGTGTTCTATAACATCAAACTGCAAAGCTCCGACAGTACCAATAATTTTTCTGCCATTAAACTGGCTTGTAAACAGCTGAGCCACACCTTCGTCCATAAGTTGGTCGACCCCCTTGGCAAGTTGTTTGGATTTCATTGGGTCTGCGTTCTCAATATATTTAAACAACTCTGGCGAAAAGCTGGGTATACCCTTAAACATAAGTTTTTCACCTTCGGTGAGTGTGTCGCCGATTTTAAAATTGCCCGTATCATGCAAGCCGACAATATCTCCGGGATAAGCAATATCGATAATTTCCTTTTTTGATGCCATAAAGGCGGTAGGGCTTGAAAATTTCAGTTTTGCATTATTTCTAACATGTAGATAGGGTTTATTTTTTTCAAAAGTTCCCGAACATATTTTCACGAATGCGAGTCTATTGCGATGATTAGGGTCCATATTGGCGTGGATTTTAAACACAAATCCAGTAAAACTCTTTTCCTCAGAACTTACAATTCTAACATCGGATTCTTTTGTTCGCGGGGAAGGGGCAATCTCTAAAAAGCAATCCAACAGCTCCTGCACACCAAAATTATACAAAGCACTTCCAAAAAACACAGGAGCTGCCACTCCATTAAGATATTCATCTTTATCAAATTTTGGAAACACTTCCCCCACGAATTCTATTTCATCACGGAGAGTTACAGCATCGTCGCCGATATGCTTTTCGAGCTCAGCACTTGATATATCCGTAAACTTTATAGGCTCTGTAATCGACTGAATATTAGCAGAAAACAAGTTAAGCTCCTGTTTCCATATATTGTAGACTCCCTTAAAGTCAGGTCCATTGTTGATAGGCCAACTCAAGGGTCTGACTTCTATCTTCAGTAAATCTTCTATTTCTTCCAAGAGTTCCACGACGTCACGCACCGGGCGATCCATCTTATTAATAAAAATCATGACGGGCGTATTACGCATACGGCAAACCTCCATCAGTTTTTTGGTCTGAGCCTCCACACCTTTTGCGGCATCTATAACAATAATGCAACTATCGACAGCAGTTAGAGTGCGGTATGTATCTTCGGCAAAATCTTCGTGACCCGGAGTATCAAGAATATTGACTTTATATTCATTATATTCAAAACCCATTACGGATGTAGCCACCGATATACCACGCTGACGTTCAATCTCCATAAAGTCGGAAGTTGCACTTTTCTTTATTTTATTGTTTTTCACCGCTCCTGCTTCACGTATTGCTCCACCGAAAAGCAAAAGTTTCTCGGTTAGTGTAGTTTTGCCTGCATCGGGGTGGCTAATAATCCCAAAAGTACGTCGTCGGGCGATTTCTTCTTTAAAATTCATTATTTTAGTCATATAAGCTATGAATTTATTTTTGCCCAAGTGTCTTTGAGCTGGACGGTTCTGTTAAATATGAGTTTATCCTCAGTACTGTCGGGGTCTGTCGAGAAATAGCCAAGTCTCTCAAACTGAAAATGGTCGAGTGCGCAAGTATTCTTTGCAAAAGGTTCAATAAAACACTTGTCGAGTATTTTCAGGGAATTATTATTTATATGTTCTTTAAAATCAGTCTCTTTGTCGCCGTCGGGAGCGGGTACATCAAACAGGCGGTCGTATAGTCTGACTTCGCAAGTCGCATTTTCTGTTGCCGACACCCAATGTAGAGTACCTTTCACCTTTCTGCCGTCGGGTGATTTCCCTCCTCGCGATTCGGGGTCGTAAGTACAATGAAGCTCTGTTATATTTCCCTTATCGTCTTTTATAACATTCTCGCAAGTAACAAAATAAGCATACCTCAGCCGTACTTCCCTGCCGGGAGCGAGTCGGAAAAATTTCTTCGGAGCATCCTCCATAAAGTCATCTCGCTCTATGTATATCTCTTTGGTAAATGGGATTTGACGTTTGCCCATGCTTTCGTCTTCGGGATTGTTCACAGCTTCCAACATTTCTACTTCGTCTTCGGGATAATTTGTGATTACCACTTTCAGCGGATCGAGTACTGCCATCACCCGTTGCGCCTTTTTGTTTAGATCTTCTCTGATACAATATTCCAATAGAGATATGTCGATTGTTCCGTTTACTTTTGTAATCCCTGCCATTTCCGAGAAGCGTTTTATTGCCTGAGGCGTGTAACCTCTTCGTCGTAAGCCCGATACTGTTGGCATGCGAGGGTCGTCCCATCCCGACACGTAATTTTTTTCCACCAATTCCAATAGTTTCCGTTTGCTCATCACCGTGTAGTTAAGGTTGAGGCGTGCAAACTCGTATTGCTGTGGTCGGTAGTCGTCGTTGGTTTTCAGATGGTCAATAAACCAATCGTATAGAGGGCGGTGTACGTCAAACTCTAGGGTGCATATCGAGTGGGTTATTCCCTCAAAATAATCAACCTGCCCGTGAGCAAAGTCGTACATTGGATATACTTTCCATTCACTGCCTGTGCGGTGGTGGGGTTTATGTAGTACTCTATAAATTACGGGGTCGCGAAACAGCATGTTCGACGAAGCCATGTCTATCCTGGCGCGTAGTACCATTTTGCCCTCCGGTACTTCGCCTTTATTCATTGCGTAAAACAAGTCTAAATTTTCAGAAACAGGTCTGTCTCTATATGGGCTTTCCTTGCCTGCTGTGGTTGGTGTTCCTTTTTGCTCGGAGATGGCAGCCGAGTCCTGCTCGTCGACGTAGGCAAGTCCCTCGTGTATGAGTTTTATTGCAAAATCAAAAAGTCTTTTGAAATTGTCGGAAGCATATTTTATTTCGCCATCCCACTGATAGCCAAGCCATTTCACATCCTCGACAATAGCGTTTACATAGGATTCTTCCTCTTTTGTGGGATTGGTATCGTCAAAGCGCAGATTACATTTGCCTTTATATTTATCGGCGACCCCAAAGCTGACCCAAATCGCCTGAGCGTGTCCAATATGCAGAAATCCGTTAGGTTCTGGTGGGAAACGAGTATGCACCCTCCCGTCATTTTTGTTGTTGGCGAGGTCTTTTTCTACAATTTGATGAATAAAGTTTTTCTTTTCGCTAGTCTCCATATTGTTTGCTTCCGCTGTCATAATCTGAAAAATTTTAGAACACAAAGCTAGAAAATTTAAATGAAAACGGGATAATGTTATACCTTTGTTCTTCATAAAATGAGAATTTAATGATATTGAATTTGGTATTTCTGATTGCAGGACTTGCTATTTTGCTCTACGGCGCAAATATTCTGATAGACTCTGCTTCGGCTTTGGCACGCAGGTTTAATGTTCCCAATATAGTGATTGGGCTTACGATTATTGCTTTCGGTACCTCTGCCCCCGAATTGGCGGTTAACATAATTTCGGCTGTCAATGGCAATACTGAGCTTGTGTTTGGAAACGTTATTGGGAGTAATATTTTCAATATTCTTGGTATTCTCGGCATCACGGGTTTGTATAGTGCCTTGTTGGTAAATAAAAATACGACATGGATAGAAATACCTCTCGTGCTTTTGGCATCTGTATCTCTTTTTATTGCAGGTTCGGATAGGCTGATTGATGGCGCAGCAGAATCTGTAATATCTCACTCCGAAGGATGGATGTTGCTGTCTTTCTTCTTGATTTTCATGGGCTACAACATTTCTTTGGTGATTAAGAATAAGAAAGAGGGCAAAGTGGAAAACAACGACGATGCATCGGCAAAAACATACAATACGACAAAAGCAATACTCCTGATTTTATTGGGACTTGCAATGCTCATTGGAGGCGGACGGCTAATTGTGATGGGGGCAAGCGAAATAGCCTTGCTCATGGGTATGTCTGAAAGGATTATCGGACTTACCATTGTGTCGATTGGTACTTCATTGCCCGAGCTTGTTACTTCGATAATGGCAGTTAGGAAAGGCAATGTTGATATTGCTATTGGCAACACCGTAGGTTCTAATATTTTTAACTCTTTCTTAGTACTGGGTGTTTCTGCAACGATTACTCCCGTTGCTGTGGGAGGTGCTGCCATGTTGGATTTACTGGTAAATATCCTCGCCTCGCTCTTGCTTTTTGTATTCATCTTTACAGGAAAAGGGCGCAAGCTGGAACGATGGGAGAGCATAATATTTGTGCTAATCCTTGTTGTCTATATGGCTTGGCTAGTTATGAGCTGATATTGGTGAATTGTTTAATCGTTTAAGGTTTAATCGTTTAGGGTTTAAAAATGCTGTATGCAGTAGGCTTTATGCTTTAAGCGAGCAGCCAATAAATGAACGTCATTGCGAGGAGCCTGCGACGATTATGAGCAAATTGTAGGGGCAGGTCTTGTGCTGTTTATGGCTGCAAGCCATAATTAATTCAGCCCGTGGTATCGCCTCGGGGATAGAGATAACAAGAGGATATGCGCCCTGAAAGGGCAGTATAGATACAAAAGCATAAAGTCTATAGCTTACAGCCTATAGCCTAAAAAAAGTTTGATGTTTTAGGGACGTAGTCCCTCTTCGTAGTAAGGAGATGTAAAAAAATAATCAATTTTATGTCCACAAAATGTTACTTTCTTGCTTTCTATGTATGAAGCGGGCAGTATAAACGTCTGCAAGTACAAAATATGAATAGAGAGTATCTAAAATATACAGTCGAAGAACTTCTTGACAACAAAGTGTTTGTGGCTTGGGTTTTGAAAGGTCGGGACAAGGACAAATGGCAAGTCTTTCTGGACGAATATCCCGAAATGAGGGAAAGTGTGGTGGAAGCTCGCAGAATTATCTTGACTGTGCAAGATACCTACGATACTCTGTCGGAAGACGAGGTGTTAAAGATGTGGCACAACATCGAGCAGTTTGGGCAAGCGCACAAGAAGAAAGCTCGTTTGGTACAATTGCGAAAACTTGCTAGTGTGGCAGCTTCCGTGTTATTGATAATTTCTATCGGGATATTTGGATTTCTTCAATTTGGCAATAGTAGTTCGGAGTATCAATTTGTATCTTCAGATTTAACAGACAATCATGGAGAGACTCGTCTGGTATTGGCTGATGGCGAGGAGGTCATACTTAATAAAAATAAATCGACTATTTCCATAAACGATGAAAATGAGATTATCATCAACGACGAGCAAACTATTGATTTGACAAAGAATAGTGCAGCGAATACCGCTGAGAACAAAATGAATGAAGTTATTGTTCCTTATGGTAAAAGCTCAGTTTTGCTACTTGCCGACGGGACGAAAGTGTGGCTGAATGCCGGCAGTCGTCTTGCCTTTCCAACGGAGTTTTTAGCTAAGAACCGCAAGGTTTTTCTTGAAGGTGAGGCATGTTTTAAGGTAACAAAAAATGCAGAACAGCCTTTCGTAGTCAATGCTAACAATCTCGATGTGAGAGTTTTAGGAACTCATTTTAATGTAGCCGCCTATTCGGCAGACGACAATATAGAGACTGTACTAATTGAAGGAAAAGTAGAACTCACCAAGAACACGGGTCTTGGATTAAGTAAAAAAAGTGTGGTGTTAAAGCCTTTTCAGAAAGCTACTTTTAGTAAGGACAATGAGAATATTGCTGTTGTAGACGAACCCAATGCGGATGCTTATATAGCATGGACAGAAGGCTGGTTTCAGTTTACCAAGCAGCCGCTGAATGCTGTATTTGCAAAGTTGGAGCGTTATTACAACGTGAAGTTTATAATTGCTCCCGACAGCTCTACTTCCAAGAGAGAAATTTCGGGTAAACTCGACCTGAAAAGCTCATTGGAAGATGTGATGAAAGCCCTGTCTGACGTTGCTCAGATAAGTTATGGTATAAACAACAATCAGGTATTAATTAACGAAAAATCAGAAGACACAATATGAAATTAAAAAGCGAGAGCCGGTGAACCCGCCAGTTTGCCGACTCTCAAAATTGAAAGAATCAAATAAATCTAACACCGTAAAAATATGAAAAAAAACAGACAAAACCTTGTTTGTCTGGGAAATTTTACAAGAAAAATTTTTCCAAAAACAAAGTTACTGGCAGTTATGCTGCTATCGTGGCTGACGGTATCGGCCACAGGAAATACCTACTTCCAAGAGACTAAACTTACACTCAATGTATTGAACTCTAGTGTCAAAGAAGTGTTTGACAAGATTGAGGAGAACAGCGAATTTATACTTCTCTACGATGAGAATGTTGTGGATTTGGACAGAAAAGTTAGTGTTAGAGCTGAAAACACTACCGTCGAACAAATTCTGAACCAAGTATTTAAAGGGACAAGCAATACCTACAAGATCTACGACCGTCAAATTGTAATACTCAAGGGCAAGAACGCAAAAGTACCTGCCGAGCTTGAAACTCCTGTAAAATCAGCGCAGGAGCAGGAGCAGAAAACCGTAACAGGCACAGTGAGCGATGGAACAGGAGAGGCGGTAACGGGTGCAAGTGTAGTGATTAAAGGTACGACAAAAGCAGCTATTACAGACATAGACGGAAAATATTCTATTCAGGTAGACGACGATAATACCGTACTAGTTTTTTCATTTATTGGCTTTCAGTCTCAGGAAGTAAGTGTTGCAGGCAAGACTGTGTTGAATGTAGTCTTGGGTGAGGATGTGCAAGCTCTTGGTGAGGTGGTGGTTACGGCATTGAATATTGAGCGTGATAAAAACTCTCTCGGTTACTCTGTTACTCAGGTGGGAAGCAACGAAATTAACGATGCAAAGGAAAACAACCCCATAAACTCTTTGGCAGGCAAGGTGTCGGGATTGCAAATTACCAAATCGCCTACGGGTGTTGACGGGTCTTCAAGGGTTGTGTTGCGAGGCGTATCGTCGATGACGGGCAACAACCGTCCGCTGTTTGTTATCGACGGTATCCCGATGAATGCTGGCTACGGCGGTGCGGGGCGTTGGGGAGGAAAAGATAGTGGCGATGCACTCGCCGACCTCAACCCTGAGGATATTGAGTCGATGAGTGTTTTGAAGGGTGCAGGTGCCGCCGCCGCCTACGGTTCACGAGGTGCTAACGGCGTAATCCTTATAACAACCAAGAAGGGGAAAAAGAGAAAGGGCATCGGAATATCGTGGGCATCGGGTTTCACCATCGAGACGCCCATGGTAACTCCTGATTTTCAGTATGATTATACTCAGGGAGCCTTTGGACAATATCCTGCTTTGTCGGGTAACCCTCAAAAGCCCTTGAATGGTTATCCGTGGAACTGGAGCTATGGCGAGAAAATCGCAGGGCAAACGAGAGTAAACTGGCTGGGCGAGGAAGAAGTGATGTCTAGTCAGTCGAACCCCTACAAAGATTTTTTTAGATTGGGAAACTCTTTTAACAACACTGTCTCATTTAGCGGTGGCAACGACAAAACGACTTTTCGAGCATCAATCACCAATCAGGACTCAAAAGGGATTGTGCCAAACAATGACTTATCGCGACAAACTATCAACCTACGTGGTTTTTCAAAACTTGGCGAGAAGATAGAATTTGACTCAAAACTTACCTACATACGCTCAAAGGTGGAAAACCGTCCGTCGTTGGCAGAGGATGCTGCCAATGTTGTACAGGCTCTTGCGGTGCTGCCTCGCAATATTTCGCTAAGTTCGCTGCGAGACAATACTACGGATGCCAATGGAAATATCAACAAATGGACTGACGACAACACCTTTGCAAACCCCTACTGGGTATTGGATAATATCTACAACGCCGATGTGAAAAATCGTTTTCAGGGTATGTTTTCTGCAAAATGGGATGTTTTTGAGCATTTCAATCTTATGCTGCGTTCGGGTTTAGACTATACCAACTCAGAGTCTAATGCTCACGAAAATCCCGGAAAACCATCAGACGGAAACTTAGGGAAAGGTACTATCAGCAAAGGTCTGTATAACTCAATGGAGTGGAACTCCGACTTTTTGGGAACCTTCGACAAGCACTTTGACGATTTCTCGTTTAACCTGAGCTTGGGAGGCAACTATCGATATAATGGCTATACTTCTGTATATCAGAATGGTACTGTGATGAGAGTGCCCGAGTTATATAATATTTCTAATTATCAGAATTTCCGTACAAGATCCTCAGAATCACACAAAAAAGTGTATTCGCTGTACGGCTTGGGCAACTTCTCATTTAAAAACTACCTTTATCTGGATGTAACAGCACGTAATGACTGGTCTTCGACCCTACCACTCAACAACAATTCCTATTTCTATCACTCCGAGAACATCAGTTTTTTATTTACTGAGGCTTTCAATATTAAGTTGAATTGGTTGAACTCCGGTAAGTTACGTGCTTCTTATGCAAAGGTTGGTAACGACACCGGCCCCTACCAAATTGCTCAGTACTACAACATTGTACAGACTCAAACCGACTATCCTCTTGCAGGCATCGACGGGCAATTACCGCATTTCGACCTGAAACCTGAGGAAACATATTCGTATGAAATAGGTACAAATCTTGTATTCTTGGACAGCCGTTTGGTATTCGATTTTACTTATTACAACAGTATTTCCGACAATCAGATAATGAATGTTGACCTAGCACCCTCGACGGGTTATGAAACTCGTAAGATGAATGCGGGAAAGATAAAAAATACAGGTATTGAGATTCAGCTGAATGGTACTCCTGTAAGCACAAAGAGCGGTTTTAATTGGGATGTAGTATTGACATGGTCGAAAAACTACTCCGAAGTTGTAGAGTTGTATGGTGATATGGAGTTTCTGCCTCTTGCCGAAGATTTTCATATGAGCATGCAGGCTCGTCCGGGTCGTCCGTATGGGGAGATATATACTCTTGATTTCAAACGTGATGCCTTTGGCAATAAGCTGATTGACAAGAACGGTTTTGCACAAGCCGGCGAATGGAAAGCAATGGGCGATATAAACCCCGACTGGCTTGCGGGTCTGTCTAATAAATTCACTTATAAAAACCTAAGCATGAGTTTCTTGATTGACATGCAGATGGGTGGTGATATTTATTCGTGGGGAAAGGCCTATATGGGCTTGTTCGGAACGAGTGCCGAGACCCTCGAAGGTCGTGCCGAATGGATTGACGGCACAGGTGGATATGTAGAGTCGGGGGTGAGCGAGGTTGACGGCAAACCGAATACAGTGGCTATCGACCCATCGATGCGCTGGTATAACCTCTACAATCAGCAGATTGGAGCAGAATGGATACAAGATGCTACCAACATACGATTGCGCGAGTTGGTGCTTGGCTACACAATGCCGTCGGAATGGTTTGCAAACCTACCGATAGACAACATCAACCTGTCGCTTGTGGGAAGAAACCTATTTTTCTTCTATCGTGCCATGGACCACTTCGACCCCGAATCGGGTTACAGCAGTGGAAATGTTGGAAACGGAATAGAACATCTATCTCTGCCATCCACTTCTAGCTATGGAGTTAATCTTAAAGTAAACTTCTAATTATCAGGAAGAAATGCGACATAAACACAACATTTAACAAAATGAAGACAATACATATAACAATGAACTCAATAAGAAGATGGTCGTTTATAGCTCTTTTGCTTCTGATTATCAGTTCTTGCGATGACGATTTTGAGAAAACCAATACTAGCCCTAACGATGTAACCGATATTGACGACGAATATTTATTTGCCAATGCCTGCTTGCAAACGCTGAGAGGAAGTCATACCAACTTGCTTCAATATCGTTTTGCTACTCAGTATGCCCAAATGTATGTAGGGCAAGGTAATTTCTTGTTTATCGATAGGTATTACGACAACTTTACGACAGCAGAATATCAGGATCTCTTCAAGTTTTTTAACTATGGACCTATCCGTCTGATAAAAGCGGCAATGAGCATGACTGAGCCAGGAGGAGACAAGGAAAACCCCGTCAGATATGCAATGAACGAAGTTGTTGCCATTGCCAACTTTGTACAGCTGGCTGATGCCTATGGGGCAGTGCCTTACACGGAAGGAGGAATAGGGCAGGAAGGTCTTATGTATCCAAAGTTCGACCAAGTGGAGTTTATCTATAAAGATGCTATCGAGAAACTGGGTACTGCCATCACCGTTTTGAGCAGTGCAGATGCTAAGGATGGCTACCCACAAGCCGACCCCTTCTTTGACAACGATTTGAACAAGTGGGTGCGTTTTGCCAACTCTTTGCGTTTGCGTTATGCCATGCGTATGCGTTTTGTTGATGAAGCCAAAAGTCTTGCAGAGCAGACTATCCAAGACTGTCTGAGCAAGCCACTTATAGAAGACAATAGCCAAAATGTGTGGTACGAAAATACTGATTCGGATATTGACGAATTTAGAAATCCTGTCTATGAATACTATAAATCTTGGGCTTGGAAAATGAGTGCGTCCTTAGTCGACAAGCTAAAAAGCATGAAAGACCCACGCCTGCCTGTCTTTGTAAAACCAAACAACGATGGCAATTATATAGGTACTCCCAATGGTCTTAGCGACGACAGTCTGTCGGTATGGGATTTGAGTAAGGTGTCGGACCCCTCAGACAACTTGGTAGGCAGAGCAGCTCCTATCTATTTCCTGACAGCCGGCGAGGTATGGTTTTTAAGAGCCGAAGCTGCCTTGTATGGCATTACAAGCGAAAATGCTAACAACTCGTATCAGAGCGCAATACGCAGTTCTTTAAGTCTTTGGAAGATTGATGAGAGTGAAATAAGCACTTATCTATCGTCTAATGCCAATGCTACACTGACGGGAAGTAGCGAACGACAGTTTGAGCAGATAAGTACTCAGTTGTGGTTAGCATTAGTGCCAAACGGCATGGAGGCATGGTCTAACATCAGGCGTACAGGCTATCCGTATATCCCACGCCGCACTGCCCCGAAGTACGATTTGGGAGTAACAAACGGACGTTTGCCTACTCGTTTGAGGTATCCTTTGTCAGAAATAAATATCAATAATGCCAATTATTTGAAAGCCATCGAAGAACAAGGGGCAGATGTGATTACCACCAAGTTGTGGTGGGACGTGAAGGACTAAAAATCCAAATAATATATAAGCAAAATAACTAGTCGTGCGGAACATTATGCTTCTGCACGATACGATTGTTGAATCTAAAATTTAATACAATGAAGAGAACTATTTATGCCTTGTTGGCAGTATTAGCAGTAACAACGTTTGCTACATCTTGCAGTAGCAGTAGCGACCCTAGCGCACCCGTAGTACAAATGTATGCCTCCGCCGATGAGAATGATTCTTATACTTGGAATTTTTCGACACAAGCCTCCGATGCCAATTCATTTACATGGGATTTTGGCGATGGCGAAAGTGGTGAAGGTGCTGAGATTTCGCATACCTATACCAAGTCTGGCGAATATACTGTTACGGTAACAGCGAAAGGCGATGGTGGTGAAACTGCAGACAGTAAAAAAATAACTGTTGTTGCAGGAATCGAGGAACTGTTGACAGGTGGTCCTGATGCAAAGAATGGAAAAACGTGGAAGTTGAGTCAAGACAATAGTAACCAAAATGATGGTGTTTATGACATCGACGGAAGTGTAATCCAACTAGCACCGGGAGGAGCATTAGCAATGTTTGGTCTAGGAGATGAGTACGATAATGAGTTTACATTCTTTGACGGTGGTAAATATGCGATAAATCCGATGAACAGCAAGGTGTTGGCAAGTTGGAGCTATGCTGCTATAACAGGGACAACGACACAATTTTCAGAAGAAACAGGCTTAGCTATTGCAACTTTTAATGCTATCAACAATGGCAACTACACGATTAAAACTGGTGATTTGGAAGTTGAAGTCCGCAAGGATGTAGCAGGCTCAATAGTAGAGACTAAGGTTTTCAAGGATGCAACATGGTTGGAGTTCTCTGAAGGTGCTTTCTTTGGTATTAACACTTTTGACACTCGTGTTGTTCTCGAAGAGGTAGCGGCAGATAAGATATATGTAAGCATTCTGCTTTCAACTCTTGATCCAAATACTTATCCTGCTGATTATAAGAAACCTTCTAATCTATATAAATTTACTTTCGATGCAAAGTAAGAGTCTTTGATGTACTAAAATTAGTATAGGTGTTTTGATTAAGCCACCGGATTAGTAACTTTGTCCGGTGGACTTTTAAACTTAAAAACGATTTCGATGTTATTACGATTTTCTTTATTGGCTTTTATTGCAGTTTTCCTAAGCTCATGTAGCGACAACAGCACTAAGGCGGAACAACAAAACAATTTCCTGCAAGTAGACGGACAAACCATCGTGGATGGGCAAGGTAGACAGGTGATACTCAGCGGCATAAACTTTATCAGCAAAAATCCTGAGGAGAAATATATGCCACCACAAGGAGAAGAGATTTTCAGAAAATTCAAAGAATGGGGCTTCAATTGTATCCGTCTGGGCATTATCTGGGACGCTCTCGAACCCGAGCCGGGCAAGTACAACGAGGAGTACCTACAAGAAATTGATAAACGCATACAATGGGCTAAGGACAACGATATTTACGTCTTTCTCGATATGCACCAAGACCTGTTCAGTGCTAAATATGCTGATGGCGCACCGGAATGGGCAACTCTCGACGAGGGTAAACCCCACTATAAAGGGGAGGTTTGGAGCGATTCATATTTAATAAGTCCTGCTGTCCAAACAGCATTCGACAATTTTTGGGCAAATGCTCCTGCATCCGACAGCATTGGCGTGCAAGACCATTATGCAAATCTTTGGAAACACATTGCGGAGCGTTATGACAACAATACGACTGTCATAGGATACGACATTATGAATGAGCCGTTTATGGGTTCGGAAGCTCAGCATGTGATGCCTATGATGCTAACGTCTTTTGCTAGAGTTTATGCAGAAAGTACCGGCAATATGCCACCAACGGCAGAGGAGCTGGAAGCAATTTGGGGAGCGACAGACTCTCGCATGGAAGCATTGAAGATAATTAGCAGCCGCGAGAAATTTGCTACTGTGGTAGATGCAGCTTCCGGCATAAGCAGCATATTTGAAACTCAAAAGCTACAGCCTTTTTATCAAAAAGTGGCAGATGCAATACGAACAGTAGATTCTAAACATATACTGTTTCTAAATCATAACTACTTTGTAAATATGGGAGTGCGCACAGCTCTTGAGCCTCTTACTCTAGCCGACGGCAGCCGCGATTCGCAGGTGCTTTATGCTGCTCATGGTTATGATTTGGTGGTTGATACCAAAGAGGTAGAAAATCCAAGCTACGAAAGAGTTGAGTTTATTTTTGACCGTATTGCCGAAGGAGGCAAGCGCCTTGATATGCCGGTATTAGTGGGCGAATGGGGCGCACTCTTTGGTAAGTCAGACAAGGTGATAGAAACGGCACGTCAGCTAATAAGGATAATGGAAAAACACCATTTCAGCAATACCTATTGGTCTTTCTATAATGACATGGATAAGGACTCCTATTTTATGAATGCTCTAGTACGCCCATATCCACAGAGAGTTTCAGGAAAACTCGTAGATTATCATTTTGATTTTGAGACGGGCGTATTTACTTGCTCGTGGGAAGAAAATGGTAACAGCAAAGAGCCTACGGTCATTTTTGTACCAAACATCAAAGACCTGGAAAAAGATGGTATTGAAACAAGCTCGACAAAAAGCAAAGTTACATTTAGTCCTTGCAATGGCAACTCCGGCTTAGTGTTTGTCAGCCCTGCCAAAGCAAAGGGTCAATATGAAATAAAATTTAGCTTGAAGCAATGATTATATAGCATTGCCCCTACATTAAGTTCTTTTTACCGTCATTGCGAGCGTCAGCGTGGCAATCGGTTCTTTGTCGGTGGAGATTGCTTCGTCGCAAGCTCCTCGCAATGACGTTCTTGTATTTCTATATAAAGGCTGCTCGCTTAAAGCATACTGCCTACAGCCTACAGCATTTTTTAAACCCTAAACCCTAAACCCTAAACAGTTAAACCTTCAACAATTCAACCTGTATCTATATCAGGGCTATCGCCCCTATTATTATTTTTTTGCATCTCTTTGCTACGA
>JBKEAJ010000083.1:0-3443 GCA_047972135.1 Bacteroidales bacterium
GGGGCATCGTTGATTAGCAACTGCCACGAGCAGTTGTTGGATGTTATAAAAACACTATACTGCGATGGTTTGTCGTAGTTGCGTAATTTCTTTACTGTTGATTCTGGTTTTGTTTCCATTACTGCTTTTTTGTTTTGGGAGCATGCAACGCCACAAAGCGAAAACAGGAATGTTACTAGTATTAATTTATATTTCATCATTTCAAGTTGTTTAATCATCTTATTATCTCCAACTTATCTGAGCCCTTGGGCTTGTGGAGGAGCATAGGGTAATGTGTTTTTCTCTTTCTTTTTCTTCCATCAGTCTGTTCTCTTATATATATACCATACAGTGCCGGCTTTCCTCTATACAGCTGACTTGTACATTGAAGCCCCACCATCTTACCATCTCCATAAAATACCATCTTATACATATCCGGCTCTAAAGGCCGCATTACAAATGTAGGATTATCCATGCTTGAGAATAAGAGTTTTATTTCTTCCTTTTTCTCTGATTCTAATCTCTGCAATGCAAAATTGCGTTCGTTCACTTTAGTTTCCGTAAGTGCCACTATTTCATCTTTTTTCTTTTCGTCAAACAATTCCCACAGCTGCTGAAAATAAGCAACTACTTCTTTCTCCAGCTTTTCTCTGTCCATGGTGTCTAGCTGTTGGCTTTCGCTCCAGCCCTTTACTTCGTAAGGCACTTTGGCTTCGAACTCCCGCTCTATGGTGTAGGTCGGCAGTCCGGGTTTCGAAAATAGTTGCATGCCATTAACTTCTTCCAGCTCTCCGTCGTATTCTAAGATTGTCTTATAGTCGCCATCGTCGCTTTTATCATGTATCAGCTTAAACTGCATATAAGTGTTGGGTCTTAACACTTCGAAATAACCTGAATTGTCTAGCTTCCTAGCAGGATATAGAACAACTTTCAACTTTTGCTTTCCGCTTTTTAATATATCAGAATTCAAGTCAAAAATCACACTTCTCACCCCTCCCCCTGCATTGTATGAATATATGGGGGCATCGTTGATTAGCAACTGCCACGAGCAGTTGTTGGATGTTATAAAAACACTATACTGCGATGGTTTGTCGTAGTTGCGTAATTTCTTTACTGTTGATTCTGGTTTTGTTTCCATTACTGCTTTTTTGTTTTGGGAGCATGCTGCTATTGCCTGCATGCACATTAATAAAATAATTATTCGTTTCATAATATACTGATTTTAACTTACTATATACCATTTTGTGTCGAGCCGTTCCTTGTCTTCGGGTGTGGGAGGCATCAATGTAATTTCCTTTCCTCCGTCCTCGGCATCCTCTCCGTCTTCCATGTGGTTTTGCACTATGTCGTACTCCGCACTTGCATATCCGTCATCGCTGTTTTCAAGAGCGTTGTCTTTGTCATCATATTTTGTAATTATGGAGGCGTCCAACCTTACAGTCAGTCCGTGGAACTTTACGGCGGGTTGTAAGTATATGCCTATGTCATCTTTTTCTACATACATTTTCAGGCTGATCCCGGTAGTGGCAGACGCCGATGCCTCAATTCCCAGCTTTGGTCCAAATCCCATGAATGTGCTGGTCGAAACCGATAAGGATGTTTCTAAAGCCACTTCAATAACTCCTTCTACTTTTAGTTCGGGTGTAGTAATCCCCTCACCATCAATATTGTATTTTATTTTGCCACTTGCGTTTATCTCGCCGGTAACGATAAAATCAAGACGAATTTCGCCATCAGCAAACGACAGCAAGGTGTCGGACGCGGCAACAATACCTTTTACAACCGGATGTACTTTTGATGCCAGAGCCAACAAATCGACAGCCATCTCTACGCCTACGATAGGCTCTGCCACGACCTCCAGCTCCAGTGCTATGTCCGGTTTATTTTGCAGTTTATTACCTGGAAGCACTGCCCACCAAGAGCCAACAATTGCCAATGAGGGTGGAATGAAGTCGAAAACGACAGGCTCTCTATCTACGGCATCTATAAGCTCTTCCAGTTCCTTCTGAACCTTTGTCACTTTCTTTGTTACGCTTTTTCTCTCCGGTTCTTCGCTGTCTCCGTCTAATATACTCTTTACTTTTTCCAGTAGCTCGAATCCTTTTTGTATAGTTGTTATTATCTTCTGATAGCTGGCGGAGAGTTCCATTCTCTCATTATATTCCCCCTCGGCACTACTGTCGTATTCTGCTTTGAGAGATAGTATCAAATCTGCAACTCCCGACTCAAGATGTCTCTCAACATCAAAAGCGCTATGATCTTCAACAGGCTTCAAGCCTTTTTGTACTTTGTTGTAAACTTCTCTTTTTGTTTCCAGCTTTTTCTTCTTCTTCTTGGCAGCCTTTGCTCTCTCTTTAAATTTATCTGCAATTTCCCTAAATCTCTGTTTTTTCTTCCTCTTCCAAGACGATTTTATACGCTCACGCGTTTTTTTAGCTTTTTTGTTGTATTTATTTTCTCTATCCTGCAAATCTGCAATTTTCTCTTCAATGCTTTTAGGTTTGTATTTTTTGTCCAAATATTGTGTTTGAAGCTGATAATCCCTATATTTTTCCCTCATCTCTTTAAACTTATCCAAGTCGGCATCGTATGCAAATTGCAGTACCCACTTAACATCAGGATAGGTTTGGATGTTTAGAATACGCGTAAAAGCACAGGTCTGCAGCTTGACACTATATTGCTGAGCCGTGCCCAGCCTTTGCGCTATTGGCCAGATACATTTGAGAAGATCTATAGCATTTTCATCGCCATATTTATAGGGGATTGCCAAGGTAAGGTCGGTGTTTGAGCTTGCAGTTTTGCCGTAAACATTATTGTCTTTAAAACCCTCCCGATTGCTATCTACTTCGCCGCTAATAGCTCCTTTGTAGAGTATCGATGGTTTTCTGTCTACTGCTTCTTGCGAGGGGGCTGCTTCCTGTTCTAAAACCACAGCCTCCTCTATCTTAGAAAGATCTATCACATTATTGTTCCCGTGGAACTTATCCGCTTTATCTACAAAGAAACAATCTTTTGTCTCTACACCTACGAGCATCAGGTCTATTTTTGCACGACCGTAACGAGGACCCGCAATAATAGGCATAAGAATTTCGTCGGTATCTGTAACAGCTTGCGAGTTAAATATTGTTACAATCTGAGGACTAGAGCCATCCACTGTTGCTATCACCTGCTCATACCGGCATGGGTGAAAGTTTGCCACATCGGTGTCTATCTTAAAAATTGTTGCCGGCACGTTGGCAGTAGGGGCATCGGGGAAGACGATTTTAGTTGCATCGACGCTCAACTGTTCTCCATCAAAAATTACAGGTTCAGAGTCTTTGCTGTAACGTATTTTCGTATAAATACTCAAATCCCCATTTCCCTGACTCTTTGACAGCCAGTAAGGATCGATTTTTATTTTTTTCACTGCTTTCTGAGTGTGCGTGCTGTCTGATATTGTATCGTATATGTTGGCAGAATACACA
>JBKEAJ010000084.1:0-4600 GCA_047972135.1 Bacteroidales bacterium
CTGCCGTAGAGATACTGGATGATGGTGCGGTGCTGTTTAAGAACAATACGAAATACATTGCCAAGCGCAATCCGGATGGTTCACTCTACGGTTTGAAGAATGAGAATATCGCTGATGATATTGTTTATTCTGGTGATATAGACATTCCGGCATCCGATAAGTTGGATATAGATATTGACGATGACTTTTGGGATGATTTGGCAGATTATGCCGGAGATGGAGATTATGGAGGGTTGGTAAATGCGGGGGATTTACTTACAAAACGTACTAATTGGCTTAATAATTTAAAATCTCAATTCAATTTTAATAATGCTTTTATTCCTCAAGGATTGAATCCAAATATAATTAGTGAGACTTTGAAAAAACAGATTATAGAAGGCTTTTCATCCGCATTACCAAGTAGTTTAAAGGAGAATTTATTTAACACACTGATTCGATCTGGATTTACTGTTCCTACTAGAAAAACATTATCTGCTGGAGAAGAGCTGTATAAAATTGTTCCAAAAGGTAGTGGTTATACTAAATCATCATTCTATATGAGTAAATCTGAATATAATACCCTTAAGAATAGCCTAGATATAGAACAGAAATTGGGATTGCCTCTTGGGAGCCATGCTATTGAGTATGATGTATATAAGGCTACGGCTATGCAAAATGTTGATGTTTTTGAGAGTGTTGTCGCAAAAACCGTTCAGGGTGGATATACTACAACAGGAGGTGCTAAACAAACATTTTTGCTAGATGATAGTAAGTGGAGTATTACCTTGGAACCTAATTCATTAATTCCTTCAAAATAATACTATGAAAATTCAAAAGAAAGTCAAAGAAATCAGCGAAATAAATATAGGGTTTGATATTCATTTGGCAGAAATTAAATTAAATAAAATAAATTCATTGCTTAATGAGATTGAAAATAGTCTTTTTAAAGATGTTCTAGAAACTCCAAGAGAAGATATCATTGAGTTTCTTCAAATTTGCTATGGCGTATCCTATGAAATAGGAAATACAAAACAGCACCTCAGGTCAAATATAGAAATTAAGATAGAAAAGAGAATATTGCCGATTGCTAGGCTTATTTTTGGCAAAACTAAGGAATTATTGCCCTATTTATCATTGAATTTGCATAATTCAATAGGAGATGTAGAATTACATAGAGTATTAGAAATGGAGATATCTGAAATTAATAATCAGTAATACACCAAGTAGGTAATGCTTCAGATGAGAAATATCTCAAACCTGTTGAATTGGTAGCTCAATTCGGTAATGGTTCAAACATGTTGAATAAGGACAAGTAGAAAGCATTATGCTTGCAAATGAGCGGCTTGTGCTTTTGAATAAGTTGCTTATTTAATCATGCTAAATCTTTCGGCTCTTTTTTGGTAAATCCTTCACAGTGAACTATCTTTGAACACAGAAAGGCTTATAGCCGAAAGAACGGTCTTTGAAATAGTTAGCCGATATCTGCAAGGAAAGCTCAACAATGTTATCGCCCACGAGCTTGGACACGGCAAGTTCAAACTACGCCACACCTTCGACAATTTCTACGGCGGCGTGCTGGAAGAAGGCACGACCGACAACCTGATGGACTACACCAAGGACAAAACAGAGCTGGCAAAATGGCAATGGAACAAAATCAACACCCCAGCATTGTTTGTGAACCCGTTTGAGGGGAATGATAAGAGCGAGAAGTTGCTAGAATATTTTAGTTCAGTGTCGTCAAAAGATCAAGAAATTTATCAGTCTGTAGTAAACGAGCTAAGGAAAAATAATATTTTCAATAAAATATATGGAATATTGGACACTTCAAGTACATTTGTCGCAGTTTTAATTCGTAGAGCAGAGATAGGAACATTGCAAGAATTTATTGAGCAATATGGTAAAACTCTAGGATATTTTGATCCCAATGTAAGTACTAAAGATGATTATATTTTTGGAATAATACCATGGGGCGAGATACTCCCTGGAGATAAAGAGAATCCTTACAGCATAAACTTGCTCTCCTCACACAATCCAGAAGATACTAATAATAAAGTAGGAACATCTTTTGACAATGGAGATATTATATTTGAAGAGTTTTTCCATGCAGCTCATTACTTATATTTGAAAAGTATAGGTAAATTCAAGGGAGCAAGTTTTTTTACTCAAACAGAGATAGAAGTAGATATGGTCAAAAGATATGTAGAGAGTCTTATAGTTGAGGACAAAGCAGCATTCAAGAATTCGTACACTGGTAAATGGATAAACTATGGTCTCCCAGAATCTATAGATTTATATAATTTCCCAAATCGGACTGACACAAAAAGTTTCGGCTTGGAAAAATTATTAAATTTATCAAGTATGGTTTATAGTAATAAAAAGCAAAAAGGTTATCCAGCAATGGATTTCAATAAGCTAGACTTAGATTTTGACTTTATAAGATATTTATTAGATTTAAAATAATGATTAATTGAATATGAGTAAGTTCCACGTATATTTATTTGTTGCTTCGCTGATTTTTTGTTTAGTGTCATTTGTTGTTTGTTATTGCGATTCTCTCAAAGAACTTAGTTACTATCATAGTAGTTGGGTTTTAGATAACGAGTATAGTTCAACAGTTGATGAATGTAATTATACGCTTTGTGATAAGTATATTGAGGCTTTTGAGGACTTCTGTGTGATGAGAGGAATTACCAAGGATTCCCTGGTTTCGTTTTTTACGGATAATGAAGGATTCAGTTACTTGGAGGAAGTTGATATTTCAGATGAATATTTCCGTTCATCACTTCACAAGTTTAATATAAACACTCAATTTGACGCTGCTTTACAAGTGAGGACATATGAGTTTTATTTTTTATTCAAAAACGATCAGTTTGTAGGAGCGTTCTTAGGGAATAGTTCGATAAAAGTTAAGTTGATGCTGTTTAGAGATACTATAAAGAAGAGACAGTTAAACTATTTTCGCAGATGAATAAGATTACTTTAAAAATAAAAAAATATATTCTGCTTTTATTAACATTGCTATTTTTCGCACTTGGAATGTATATAAATCATATAAAAGTTTTAGCAGATGCTGAACTTGAGCATATTGAAGAGACAGATAGAATGAGTAATATTCAAGATATTGCTTTTCTTATAAAGCAGCTTGTTGAAGAAAAAAGAAATATGTATGAGGATTCAGATTTTAAGGATATAGGGAGTGGAATAGATTCACCGTACGAAGACGAATGGTCTGACTCTGTTGGAATTTTAGAAATGAAGTTTATCAAATACTGGATACTTGATTTGGAACATATTTATAAAGCAGATTCTGTTCATTATGAGAGAAAATAGAGAACGCATGCAAAGAGGGGTGTTCATGTCAAGAATCAAAATACAAGTTCTGTGGGCTTTGGGCGTGCTGTTGGGAGAAACGAGTAAGTTTGCAGATATTACCACGCTAAGGGGCACTCCAAAATATATTGAGTTGAAGAACAAGGATTTTCCACTAGCTGACAATGGGGGGACATTGTCGCAAGCCGACATAGAGCAGGTAATAAACAAAAAGGGAGCATTAGGCTATATCTCGAATATGGATAATTATAGATGGAAAGCAGTCTCAGCGCGTAAAAATGCTAATGTCGGCAACCTCAAAAAGCTTTGGCAAAAAGCGTTTGCTGATAATGCAAATGAGGTGTTTGAAGCGATTTGGGGGAATAGGAGTTTGAGTAATGATGTGTTTGATGCAAAATCGAGTTTAACACCTAGACAACAGTTTAATGAATTAATTGGAAATACAAATAGCAAATTATACCAATTTATAAAAACAGAATGAGCTATGTTTAAAATAAGCAGTAAAATTGAATTTGTTAGTTTGCCATATATACAACAAGGAATTGTTTCATATAAGAAGGATGATAAGTTATTTATTAATAACTCAGTAGTTGATGTTAATCCTATGTTGTGGGAGTTTGATAGTAACAAGAATAAAATATGGTTGAGAGATTATGATTGGAATAGTTATTTGATAGATGTTAGGACATTAAATGTCGATAAGGTTCCCGTGGATATTGCGCTAGGATGTGTCTATAAGGAATATGGAGTCGGATTTTACAGTAACAGGCTAGCTCTTTATAATATGAACAACTATCAATTTCAAACTTATATTGAGTCTAATTTTAATAGTTTCAAGCATTGCGTATTTACAGATAGCTTATTTGTATTAGGCAAAGAATGCGGATTTCACGCTTACAGTCTCCCTTCCGCTACACCTCTCTGGACTTTTGATGCAAGCAGCTTAGGTGCCTATATAGATATTGACGGAAAAGAGCGTCAATATGAAGTTGATTCTTTTCTAGGGGTTTATAATAATTGCTTGTTGGTAGCATGTTCAGGGCGGTTAATAATAGAACTGGATATGGAAACGGGAGTTCAGATACGTAGTTGGCAGCACTTGGAAGGTTTTGGTGATGCAAAAGCATTTCAAGGAGTATTTCACAATAAGATACCCAATGCGCGAGGTTTTCAGCAAGATAAATCAGCATCCATATTGTATAATTTGTCAGGAGAACACTACACTTAGATTGATTTAGATACAGGAGAGGTTAATTATATCTCACTAAAAGAAACCCTGCAAGCGCACCAC
>JBKEAJ010000085.1:0-3657 GCA_047972135.1 Bacteroidales bacterium
AATTTCTTAAAATCTCGCAAATCATCTTGCCAGTTTGGTTGCGGAACAATCACCACCGAAAGCCCCATCGACTCTAGAAGCCTAGCAATTACGGCACTTCCAAAAGAGGGATGGTCAACATAGGCATCGCCCGAAAAAAGAATAACATCAACAGGCAACTGTCCGCCACGCTGTTTCAGCTCCTTCACAGTAGTTGGTATCCAAGGGTAGTTCATATTTTGACTTTGTTTATGATGAACAAGCAGCCACAAAGGCACAAGCTCTAAACAGTTAAACCTTAAACTCTAAACAATTCAACAATTCAACCTGCATCTATATCAGGGCTAACACCCCTATTATTTTTTTATCTATCTCTTTGCTGCGACGATATCGGGACTACGTCCCTAAAAACATTTCGTATTCCATCGTAACATCACAGCATTGTAGTATCGTAGTATCAATAAACAGCCACCACCTCCCGCTCCGGGTACTCCTCCTTTGCAGGAGGAGAGTTTTTATATCCCCGCTTTATTCGTTATAGCTCCGTAAATAATTTAGATGCGTTTGCCCTAATGACAAGAGTCTCATTTGTCTAACTTTAATCAAGCAAATCCGGTCGTATCTGCTGTGTTCGTTCGAGAGCTTTTTCGTCTTTCCATTTTGCAATCAGAGCATCGTTGCCACTCAGCAGCACATCGGGAACTTTCCAGCCTTTGTATTCAGCAGGGCGGGTATATACGGGCGGACTGAGCAGATTATCTTGAAAAGAATCGGAAAGTGCGGATGTCGAATCTGACATTGCTCTGGGCAATAGGCGCACCACACTGTCGACAATAACAGAGGCAGCCAGCTCGCCACCCGTCAGCACAAAATCGCCGATTGAAATTTCCTTTGTGATAAAGTTATCTCTAACTCTTTGGTCTACACCTTTATAATGCCCACATAGAATAATTATATTCTCCATCAGCGACAGAGCATTTGCATCCTGTTGGTCGTAGCGTTTAGCATCGGGAGTGGTGTAGATAATTTCGTCGTAGCTACGTTGTTGCGACAAGTGATTGATAGCCGCTTCGATTGGTTGAATAGTCATCACCATCCCCGCCTCGCCACCAAAGGGATAGTCGTCTACCTTTCGGTGCTTGTCGGCGGAATAATCTCTTATGTTATGCACAACAATCTCTGCAACACCGCTGTTCTGAGCACGTTTCAGTATAGACTCGTTGAAATGTCCTGCAAATATTTCGGGTACGACCGTTAGTATATCAATACGCATATCACTGTTTATCAAGCCACTGACTAATTATCTTAATATTGTCAGCATTAAAAATATCCTTTCCCTCAGCCGTGTATAGTTTCTGTATGCTGTCAGCGTACTTTTCTTCTACCTTTCCACGAATAACTTTCATGGTAGAATTGACCAAAGCATTAGCCTCTGTATATGCCTCATTAGCAATGGAAAAGCTTGCAGGGAGCCATCGTTCGGGAAATAAGCCTCCATCTTTTCCTCCTTTTTTGTAGTGATTTATTCCTTTTTGAATAAGCTCTAATGCAAATTTCCCTTTATCGGCATCGGCTACACGCTTACGTGCAATACGTCTTTTCACCGCATCTATATTCGGAACAATTACTGCCACCGTGTAGGCACACTGATTGTTGTAGAGTATTATTTGGTCAATGACATCTACATTCTCCACCATAGACTCCTCAATACCTTCGGGGCTATATTTTTCGCCATCGCTGCCAATCATCAAACTTTTAAAACGTCCCAATAGATAAAGAAAACCATCGGCATCCATATATCCCATATCGCCTGTATACAGCCATTTATCTCTGATTGTCTCAGCCGTTGCATCCTCATTACGCCAATAGCCTTTCATCACATTCACGCCTCGAATAACTATTTCGCCTTTTTGTCCTTGAGGCAATTTATTTCCATCTTCATCAGCAATAAAGAAATCCATAGAAGAAACTAATTTTCCTGATGAGCTAATTCTAAATCCTTTAGGCACATTTGCTGATATTATTGGAGTTGCCTCCGTCAGTCCGTAGCCTTGAAACATAGGTATGCCCAATGAAGCGAAAAACTGTTGCAACTCAGCATCCAGTATAGCACCTCCGCCAATAAAAAATTCTAATTTTCCGCCGAAGCCCTCTCTAATTTTTTTGTACAAAACGGCATCTGCCAGATAGTGCAAAGGTGCTAGCAAAGCTCTCCAGCCCTTTCCTTTATTGCCACCGTCGCCCACGTAGGCGTAGCTGACTTTCAGAAAAAAACTGAACAATCCCATCGCTCCTTTATCTCTGATACCTTTTTCTATATTTTTGCGGAAATTCTTTGCTAGTGCAGGCACACTCATCAGCACATGAGGCTGCAATTCTTTGATATTTATAGGAATATTCTTTAGCACATCCATCGGTTTATTGCCCACATCCACCGAGCCGATACTCGCACCAAAAAACATAAAACAATATAGGCAAGCCGTATGGGCAAAAGCATGGTCCCAAGGCAGAATAGCCAGAGTTCGATAATCAGAAGTTATCTTAACCATCGAGCAAACCTGCTCAACGTTACCAACATAGTTTTGCTGAGTTAGCATAATCCCTTTGGGGTCGGCAGTCGTCCCTGAGGTATAGGATATTGTTGCGATATTATCGCCATTCACTGCCTGCTTGCAACTTTCAAAATCAGCTTTTTTGTTTTTCAAAAACTCGGCACCTTTTTCTCTCAGCTGAGAGAAAGTAATCACCTTACCGTCAATAAGTTTCGAAGCCTCGTAATCATCATCCATACAGATAATATACTCCAACTCGGGCAACTTGTCGATTATTTCGACCACCTTTTTCAGATGCCACTTAGACAGCATTATAGCCCTCGACTGCGAATGAACAATCCTAAATTCAATCTCTAAGGACGACAACTTAATGGACAAGGGAACATTTGCACATCCACAATAGAATATTGCCAATTCTCCTAGCAACCAGTCGTTTCGCCCCTCCGAGAGCATGGAGATATGCTCATTAGGTTTAAAACCATAGTTTTGCAGTCCTGCGGCGAGTAAATATACATCATTCCGCGCATCTGCATAACTCAAACTTTGGTATTTACCATCTTTTTTCTCCCACAATAGTGGCTTGGACGAGTACTCCTCTACTCTATTTTCAAATAACTCAGGTAATGTCTGCATTTTCTTTATTTGCTTGTATCTAACGCTCCTATCAAGTCTCGTACGCTGCTAAATCCCTCGTCAGCACAGTATTTTCTCAGGTCTTCAATAACTTTTGTCGGCGAAGTCGGGTCAAGGAAAACTCCTGTTCCAATCTGTACCGCCGTAGCTCCAGCCAACAAAAACTCTACCACATCTGTAGCCGACATAATACCGCCCACTCCCACAACAGGAATTTTCATTGCCGAAGCAACCTGCCATACCATCCTCAGTGCTATCGGTTTTATTGCAGCACCCGACAATCCGCCTGTAATAGTCGATAGTATGGGCTTTCGCTTCCGTGCATCTATTGCCATGCCTAGCAAAGTATTTATCAGCGACACCGCATCAGCACCTTCCTCTTCGGCAATACACGCCATTTTTGCAACATCCGTAACATTGGGCGACAGTTTGACTATCAGTGTCTTATTATACACTTTTCTGACTGCCCTCACTACTGCCCTTGCCATGTCTG
>JBKEAJ010000086.1:0-2245 GCA_047972135.1 Bacteroidales bacterium
AGTACGTCCTTGTAAGCTCTGCCTCGCCATCCCTGGCTCGGAAGGTCACAGTTCCACCTGTGCCTAGAAAATAGGCGTATGTCTGCAAACACTTCAGATGTTTCAAGCTACTCAGCGCTAACAGAATTGCACTAATCCCCCCTCGGTGTCGCCGACAGCCGTTGGCACAAATAACGTGGCTAAGGAGTTCCTCTCGGGAAATAATAGCTATCACAATTAGCGAAATAATGATTGGCGAAATACCAGAGTCACTTGTTAAGTATCCTTAGACCCAATACCTCCCCATGACTAGAATCGGCAACCATATTGAACTTGACATAATTAGTGAGCTTGTTAATAGGAATATTAAAGAAAAAGCAAAATAATGACCTGCAAACACTCGAGCATCACTTACAGGGTGCAGCCTTACTGCAAGAATCATCACACGGCTTAACTCTTTAATTTTAACTATTTGGCATTCTATCCAAAGTTTCATGGGCTTAATCATGATGAGGATACATGTAAAGGCTACTTCTACACCAGCAACATCCATAAACAAGAGCAATTCAGGTATAAATGGAGTAAGAGCTAATATGATTAGCAGCATCAAAATTTTTTTGCTTTTAGAACTAAATTTAAAAAATTTCACAATATTCCCTTCCTTGGGGGTTACCTAGACATAATGATTCCCTGTGCAAGTGTCGGACTGCAAAATCAAAATAAGGACACTCATAATTCTTGCTCAGCTAATGCTGGGTGTCTATGTTGTTGCCAGCACTTCTCTATCTGTCCATTAATAATGGGTGTCTTTGTTATTTTTTTATTTTGTTAACTGTTTTGTATTTGCTGATTATAGAATTCACAGCGTTCCTCTAAGCCCATAGACTTTGCAGCATCTTTGATGCTTTACCCAAATTTCTTCTGGAGGCTTACTTGTTGCCTCAAGTGCTGCTTCTTCTAGCATATCCAGTGCTAGTTCTAGCTCGTTGTGATCAAGGTATTCATCGTACTCGGCGATATATTTGCCAACACCCGGGCATTCACAAAGAACTGCACGAGCCTCACTCAACAAAGCGATAGTAATCTTCCACTTTTTTTCCAATTCTTCTCTGAAGCTCATATGACAGTTAACGCCCAATTAAGGTGTGAAGCACGCGACCACCACACCGGATTTGACCACCGTAAACACTGAACTTTACTCAAACCCAAAATGCCAAGCGTGCTGAATCACTCTTAAATTGTTTGTTAGCAGGAGGCCTACAACACGAGTTTAAACCCTTTATGTGTTGCTTTGAATCCAAGTCTTTCATAGAACCCGATTGCATACGAGCACTCTTTGTCAGTTGTTAACTGAACGATTGTATAGCCTTTGCTTTTTGCCAGTTCATTAGCATGTGCGAACATTTGCTCACCGAAACCTTATCCACGATAGTCACTATGGCTTCGAACACCTTAAATAAGACAAGGCCAACTGTTATTTTTCCTGCTAGTTTGGCTTGTTAGCAGTACTGCTTGATGCCTTTGCATTATCTAGTAACTTACCTACCAACAACGCCGATAGGTCAGAAGTAGGATGACCGGGCAACGGACTCTGTACCGAGCCGTTATTTGAAGCTCCACCTTTAACATTGAAGGCATCAACAGTAAGTGAAGAAATAATTTGATCTATAGCCCTTTCATCAAAAGATTGAGCGATATTTAAACGAGCAAATGCCAATTTGTAGTGCTCATATTTTGATATTTCGGTTAAGTGATATCTATGTAGAGCCATTAGCACCCCAAAAGCTACAACACAGAATGCAGAAAGAGTTAAAGTAGAACTTGTTGATGCCGCATCAGGGCGTAAACCATAGCTGTAGAATACAACCATTGCACCAAACATTAATGCTGCTAAGGAAAGCATGAAATGAAATTGTGATCTCCTTTGATGATGCTTGAGTCGTTCAGAGCAAAAACCTATAGCTCCATCTATTCCTGATATATTTTCGTTATTCATTAGTACTCCATTATACTGCTAGACATAATGATTCCCTGTGCAGGTGTCGGCCTCCGTGTTTTCTCGTGGATTAGTTAAACCAGAGCCACACTGTTTGTTGATCCAATAGGCAAACAATCACAGGAGGCCGACATGTCTAAAGCTAACACACTTTTTATCGGGTTGGACGTACACAAGGAGACCACTGACGTGGCCTGGGTTTCTGATAAGTCTGCTGAGACCGTGCATTACCATGGCACAATCCCAACCAACCTGCGTTCATTCGATAAA